>CAYJAO010000026.1:0-7367 GCA_964368355.1 uncultured Lachnospiraceae bacterium
CAATAATATAATGCAAGATTTTGATTTTCAAAACACAACAGAAAATTTAATAAATATTCTAAAAGAAAAGCAAGAATTAAAACTTGAAAAAGTCTATCAACAAGTTTTATCAAAAATAGAAAGTGTACTTAAATGTTTTGATAAAATTGCCGAAGAAGAAAGCGCTTGGAGTGATTTTTTTAAAAATTTTGAAACTATTTTGAGTGAGAAAGAGATATCTTCAATTCCAATCTCTATAGATAGTGTGTTTGTTGGAGATTCTACGAAAAGTTTCTTTGAAGAAAGAGAACTTTTATTTGTTATAGGCGCAAAGCAAAATGCTTTACCTGTAGTTTTGAAAGATAGTGGGATTTTGTCTGATGGTGATATTGGAAATTTAAGTTTTAATGTCGACCCAACTATTAGAATGATAAACAAAAGAAATAAATTTAAGTTATATCAAAATTTAACTCTAGCAAAAAATATCATCATTTCATTTTCTGGAGATGTATTAGGCGAGCCGGCTCAGCCCGCGTTATTAATAAATGAATTGCAAAAATTATTTACAAAAAATAACAAAGAGTTAACCATTACATCCAATGCTTTTGATGCAATTGCAAAAGATAGTGGAATAAACACGGAATTGTTTGACATTCAGAGTGAAAGGGATTTTAGAGAAGAAGTTATAGACTTGCGAAACAGGGGGCTGATTAGTGACGAGAAGTTTGCTAGAATACTCAACTATTCTGCAACAGAAGATAATAAGTTGATTTTTGAAATAAAAGAACAAATCCAAAACGCGAGGGGTATTCTTGCGATGAAAGGTCGAGTGTCGCCAACACAACTTGAGAGGTTCTCTGAGTGTCCTTTCAAACATTTCTTTACGCATGGATTAAAGATTAAAGACAATGAAATATGCAAATTTGATGGCAGAGATATAGGTAATTATTTTCACAAAGTTGCTCAAAGTTTTGTAAATAGAGCGCAAAATGTTTCCGTTGAAGAGATTATAAAAGATTTAATTAAAAACGATGAAAGATTTTCAAGGTTGGCAAATAACCCGGACAATAAACATATGTTTGCAAAATTGCAAAAAGAAGCAAAATTATTGTCATCACAAATAACGAAAGAGCAAGAGCATGGTGCTTTCAAACCTAAACTTTTAGAAAAGGGATTCGGCTTTGATTTGGACGATGTGAAAGTCAGTGGTTTTGTAGATAGAGTTGACGTAGACGGAAATGATTTTAGAGTTGTCGACTATAAATCGGGCGAAATAAAGAAAAGCCTTGCGGCAGTGTATGAGGGCGTTGAGTTGCAACTGTTTATCTATTTGATAGCCATGAAAAAAGAATTGGGGCTAAATCCTGTAGGGGCTTTTTATTTGCCTATTGGAAATGATTTTTCAGATAAAAACAGACCACCTAAACTCCTATTAGATGGATTTGTCGTTGGCGAAAGTGGCATATTAAAGAGATTAGATAACAGATATGGTCCGCAAAAACTTACAAGCGATACAATTTCGATTAAGTTAGCAAAGGCTACAACGATAGATAATTTTGTTTTGTCCACAAAGAAGAACATTTTAAGCCAAAAGGGCTTGAATGCGATTATTGAATATGTTGAAAGTTTGATAAAACTTTGCGTCAAACAGATGTTTTCTGGAAATATTGTGGCAACCCCTCTTGGAAAGATGCTATGTAAAAGTTGTCCAATGTATTCTATATGTTCATTTGAAGAAGATGATATTCAAAGAGAACTTTGTAAAGAAATGAATGAAAATGATTTTATAAATATAGTTAAAGGGAATGAATAATGTCAGAAATACGAGTAGAAGAACAGGAAAGAGTTGTTGAAGTGCTTGACGAGAGTGCCATTGTTTCTGCATCTGCTGGAAGTGGCAAAACAAGCGTGATGATTAGAAAAATAATCAAAGCGGTGACCGAACAAAATGTTGATATTTCTAACATTTTAGCCCTCACTTATACAAACGCAGCGGCTGCTGAAATGAAACAGCGTTTAACCGTTTCTTTTAATAAATTTGTTGAAGGAGCAACAGATGAAAAGAAAATAAATTTTATAGCCGAGCAAATAGACAAACTTTCTACGGCAGATATTTCTACTTTTCATTCTTTTTACGAGAGAATTGTTAAAAAATATTTTTATATTTTGCAGATAAATCCAAGTTTTGAAATTCTTTCAGAAGAAGAGTTTACTGTGTTAAAAAACAAGGCTTTTGAGCAAGCGATAGATGAATTTAAAAAGAATAATTTTGAAGAATATTTAATAATTTCTGATATTTTAGGCAAAAAGAGAAGCGATAAGGAAATAAAAGAACGAATTTTAAAATTAGATGAGTTTCTTTCTTCACAATTTGATCATGATGCTTGGCTGAATGACGTAGCAATAAGTTTATACAAAGATAAGAAAAAAACCTATAACCTTTTAGCCGATGAAATAAAACTTAATATAAACGATCAGCTGAGTAAACTAAAAGAACTTTTAAACGAGTGCTCGCGATGTGATGAATTAGCACTGGTTGAATATCTAAATACTCGCATCTCGATCTTCAATTCATTAAAAAATCTTTCATTCAAAGATTTGCATTTGCAACTGACTGAAAATTTTAGACTTCCACAACTGAGAAACAGTAGTAAAATTAACAACCAAGAGTTGTTTAATAAAGTAAAAGAAACGAAGGAAGAATTCGCTGATTTTGTTACCAATTACAAAGAAGAGGATCTCGGGTCGATTGACATAATTGAAAAATCTTTTAAAACATGCCAGAAAAATTTAGTGCAGATTATAGAGTTGTATAAAAATTATAAAGCAATTTTATTCTTAATGGAAAAAGAAAAGAACGCTTATGATTTTGCTTGTTTGGAAAATTTATGTTACGAAATCTTGTTAAATGGCGAGATACAAAAAATAGTTAAAGAACAATATGAGTTGGTATTTGTTGACGAATTTCAAGATATAAACCCAATTCAATATGAAATATTAAAGTTGATTACTCGCGAAAATAATAAACTATTTGTTGGAGATCCAAAACAGAGCATTTATGCGTTTAGACAATCGGACGTTGATATTTTTACTTATATTTTTGGCCGCTTCAACGAAAGCAAGGATGCAAAAGCACTGCCTCTAAATTGTAATTTTAGGACAAATAAAAAGATACTAGATTTTAATAATCAAATTTTTAATACATTAATGACTGAAAGTTCATCTGATATTAATTATGAGAAAGATGCTCAATTTAATGCTTTATCTAAAAATGATTGTGACAATAATGCTGTTGTTATTTCCATGATAAAGAATGAAAAAGAAACTGAAAAGGAAGATCAAAAGGGCATTTATAATATCTTTGAAGATATCCCAGAAAAAAAAGAGATTGCACTAGAAGCAAGGGTGATTTCTGCACAAATTGCAAACATAATAAAAAAAGAAATGATTTATGAAGGAGAAAATAAAACTCCTCGCAAAATCAATTTCAAAGATATTGCAATATTATTGCGCAACCGTTCAGAGACTTTAGATGAACTGGTTAAGGCTTTCAAAAAATACAACATTCCATTTATCGTGAACGATAAATTTGATTTATTAAATAGTAAAGAAGTTAAATTGTTAATCTCTTTACTAAATGTTTGTTTTAATGTTCACGATGATTTGAATTTGGCGCCAGTATTGGCATCTAAATTTGGCAACTTAACCCTTGATGAACTCGCCGAAATTAGAAAGGCGCACAAGGAAGAGGAATTTTTCCATACTTGTTGCGAAAAATATTCGCAAGAAAGCAATGACAATATTTCTGAAAAACTTAGAATGTTTTATTCTTTTGTAAATAATTTTAAGTTAGAAATTCAATTAAAAGGTGCTTGTGTGGCGCTCGATCGTGCCATGAAAACAAGCGGGCTTTATGAAATTATTCTGTTGAGAAAAAATGGGGTAGGACGTTTAGAGAAAATTGCTCAATTTTTGGAATATATTTTGCAAAGCGAATACAATTTTGATTTATTTTCTCTTTTGCAATTTATTCAAGCGGAACAAAAGATGGAAATTCCAAGCGTAAATAAATGCAATATTGATGCAGTAAATATAACAACAATTCATTCAAGTAAAGGGCTTGAATTCCCAATAGTATTTCTAGCTGACGCTGGTAGAGATTTAAATAAGACAAAACATGAAGTTGGTGAATTGAAAATTAACAAAAGATTGGGGCTTGCAATAAAAAATTATTCGCAAGAAGACAGAAAAATTTATAATTCAATATTTGAAAAAATCATTAAAGTCAATGAAAAAAGAAAAGGGTTGGCGGAAAACTTGAGGCTGTTATATGTCGCTTTAACTCGTGCGAAAAACAAGTTGTTCATAAGCGGAAATGTCAATAAAGAAATTGTAAAAATCAACAAAAATACGAATTTATTAAATATAAAAAGTTCTTATATTAACTACATATTGGGAGCCTTTGACAAAGATACAATAAACGATATTAATTTAAATTTAATAGAAAAGAAAGAATTTGAAAAAGCATCTGTTTTGTTTAATGTGATAGGGGAAGAAAACTTCGTGTATGATGAAAAGATAGATCAAGAATTGCCCGTAAAAGACATACAAAATTTATACGCTGGCTTAAAGAATATAGATTATGAATATCCCCATAAAAAAGATATTTATTTAGCACAAAAAACATCGGTTACGCAAGTGGCTTTGGAAGATAACGGGTTTGAAAGCCAGACTTCTCAACCGCAGAACTTTTTAACGACAGAGCACTTAAATATAGAAAATACAAATGTTAATAAAGGAATATTAATCCATTCAATTTTGGAAAATGTTGATTTTAATAACAAGGATTTAAGTAAAGAAATAACAAGGGCAATTAACGATCTTGGAGTGGGAGAATTTGATAAAAAAAATCTTGCAGATATTGTGTTAAAAAATATAATTGCAATAAATAAAATCTTGCCTAAAACCAATATAACTTACAAAGAAAAGCAATTCATTTTGAATGCTTCCATTCAAGAACTTTATGGTCAGGGTGATAGGCAAAAGCTTCTAATTCAGGGCAAGGTTGATTTACTAAGTTTTGGAGAAAAGAATATAATAATTGATTATAAACTGACCTCAATAAAAGATGAAGAAAAATTAAAAGATAAATATTCTAAACAACTTTTAGCTTATGCCTTTGCCGTCAAGGAAGCAATCGGCCAGAAGGTTGACTATATCTACATTTTAAGCCTCTTAGAGGGCAAACTTATTCAGCTAAAATAAATTCTTAAAAAATATTAAAAAAATAATATAAAAATATTAAAAAAATATATAAAAATATTAGTTATTTATTTTTTAATGTGGTATACTAACCTCAGAAATCGATGTCTTGACTCGTTCAAATAAACGATAAATGGAGGTTAAAGTGAAATTTTTAAACGTAGAAATTTTGCAGAGTATAATCAATTTCTTTGCGTCGATAAAGGATGCTATGTCGTTAGAATACTTGCTTTACATTTTTGTGGGGTTAGAATTATTAACCATAGTGACTTTCATCCTTATTATACATAATGTTTACGAATTGAAATTGCTTCGTGCGGTGGATAAGGTTAATGCATACTTATATGAAGTGCAGTATATTAATGAAGAAAACCTTATTGAATTTAATAATAAGATGAAAAAAGTTCCAAAAACATTAAGATATCATTGGCAACAATATATGTTGTATCGCGAAAAAAAGCCAAGTTTTTATATGTCTATTGAAAACTGTATCGATAGACCGTTAAAAGCAAGTGCATTCGCTGCTAATATTAGGGTCATTAAATCTTTAGGATTTATTTATGCCATTTTAGCATTTATATTTAGTTGTGGTTGGGCTTCGGGTTTGACAACCTTAGGACCAGACTATTTCATCGTGGTTTTTGCAATTCCGCTCGTTGTCCTTTTGTTAAATTATTTCTTTATAATAGCATTAAATATTAAAAGATCGAATAACACAAATGAGTTATACCAAACATTCCATATCTTTAATCGTTTCATAGATAAAGCCGTGTCAACAATGCCAGATTATGTAGATTTTGAAGTCTTATTTACGCGCAAAGAAATTAAACGCGGGATACCTGTACTTAATGAATACATAGAGAAACGCCAACTTCAAGAACAAGAAGAAATGAAGAGAGCAAGAGAAAATGCAATTCAACATGAACTTTATAATTTTGAGGAAGCCAGCGAAAAGGGTGAATTAGTTCTTGAAAGAGCAATGAAAGAAACAGAAATTTTTGTTAGCTTGAGAAATCGTTTAAACGGAGAGATTGAACAACTTGATGGGGAAATTGAAAGCTTAAAACGTAATTATGAAAACACAACAAAAGATTACCGAAAGAAGCTTCAGGCAAGCAAAGAAAATATAGACAGATTGCGCGAACAACAAGAAGCTACTACAAATCGTATTGAGAACAACTATATTAGGAAGCAACAATCTGACGAAATCAAAAAACAACAACAAATTGAAAAAGATCAAGACGATGCAACTTTGAGATATAATCAAGAAATTAATAATCTTGCTGCTGAAATTAAGAAAAGAAAAGAAGAACTTGAAGAGACTAGAGTTGGCGTTGAGAAGGCAATGCTTTCAGAGTACAAAACTTTCTCAAATAAAGTATTCACTGAAGTTAAAAATAATGTAAACGATAAAGCAAAAGAGGAAAGAGAAGCTTTAATTTCTTCAAGAGAAGAAGTTGCAAAAGAACTTGAAGAAGCTTTAAATAAACTTGATGTGCTAGAAAAACAAAATAAAATCTTAGTTAACAAGGCTTTAGAGAGAGAGGCATACGTAAAAGCTCAAATTAATAGAGAAAAATTGCAGCTGCAAGAACAGCTTGCTAAGAAACAAGTAGAACTTGTTGAAAAAGATAAACAAATTGAGATGATTTCTACTGACTATGTAGAAAAGGCTGAAAAGTTAGAGAAAAAGAAAGAAGCAAAAGATACAAAGGTGGCTAGTGAAGAACCGAAAGAACAGGTTTATGATGAATTTGGCGGCCGTTATGATAAAGAGGGCAACTACATATATAAAAACGGGACCTATTATGACAAAAATGGTTGTTTTCACGACGAAGATGGCAACATCTATGATAAAGATGGCAAGTTAATCCAAGAACAAACCAAAAAGCAAACAAAAGAAGCAATTGTTCCTATTGCAATCCCTATAGTTGAAGATATTGTAGAAGAACCAAAAGTTGGAGAAGCAACACCTGTAGTTGAAGTCACTGTTAAAGATGCGGAGACAAAACCAGCAGGAAAACGCGGCAGACCTAGGAAGGAAGTTGCTGTTGAAGAAGTGGTAGTGAAGCCAGCAGGAAAACGCGGCAGACCTAGGAAGGAAGTTGCTGTTGAAGAAGTGGTAG
>CAYJAO010000027.1:0-7248 GCA_964368355.1 uncultured Lachnospiraceae bacterium
ATGTATATATTACTATAATTATATTAATTACGAAAAAATGGTTGCAAAAAAAAACAATATGTTGTATAGTAATAATCGTAAGAATTTGCTTATAAAGGAAATTTAATGACAGTCGACACAAAAAATTATTATGGTAGAATAACAATATCAGACGAAAGCATAGCAATCGTTGCAGGATATGCAGCGTTAGATTGCTATGGCGTTGTTGACCTTGTTGCAAATTCATTAAAGGACAATTTCAAAGAACTTTTCAAAAAACAACAATATTCAAAAGGAATTAAAATCTCTAGCGTAGACAGCAGAATTTTTATTGATGTGTACTGTATTTTAAAGTATGGTGTATCAGTGAGTGCTGTCGCAGAAAGTTTGAAAAGCGCAGTAAAATATAGTGTTGAAAATTTCACGGGTATGATAGTGGACACGGTTAACGTCCACGTAGTCGGCGTTCGTGTTTAATAGGTGATTAATATGCAAAAAACGATAAACGGTGCGATATTTAGAAAAATGATTATGGCAGGTGCAAGCTTGCTTGAACAGAACAAAAAATTAGTTGATGCTCTTAACGTTTTTCCTGTACCAGATGGAGATACTGGAACAAACATGTTCCTTACAATAAAATCAGCATCATCTGAGGTAAATAATTGTATAAACAATAATATGGATTCTCTTTGCGAAGCATACGCAAAGGGCGCTCTTCGTGGCGCGCGTGGCAATTCTGGTGTTATTACTTCTCAAATTTTGAAAGGGTTGACTTCAGTTTTAGGACAATCTCAAGAAATAACAACTAAGATTTTTGCAAAAGCAATACAAGAAGGTTAAAATATTGCTTATAAGGCTGTTACAAAACCAAAAGAAGGTACAATTTTGACCGTTATTCGCACAATGGGTGAAGCAGCGGTTGAAGCAGCAAAAAAACATGCAGATTTTGAAGAATTTTTTGAAATAGTCCTTGAAAAAGGCGAAGATATATTGCAACAAACCCCAGAAATGTTGCCAGTTCTTAAAAAAGCAGGCGTTGTTGATGCTGGCGGACGCGGTTTAATCGTTCTTTTTACTGGTTTTTACAAAGCGCTTTGTGGTGATGATACTTTAATATTTAACTTTGATGATGCAAAACCCGTTCAATCAGTCGATGATGTTATTGCAGATATAAACAATCTTGTTGAGATTGAATTTAGTTATTGTACTGAATTTATGGTTATTCACATGCTTAAAAAGACCACAGAAGCAGATATTGATAAATTGCGTGAAAAATTGATGGAAATTGGTGATTCTGTTCTTTGCATCGGCGATTTATCGTTAGTAAAAGTCCACGTACACACTAATGAACCAAACAGAGCGTTAGCGTATGCTCTTGAATTGGGCGAGATTTGGAATATTAAGATTGAAAACATGCTTGAACAGAACCGTGAACTTAAAAAGAACATAAAAAAAGAAGAACTTAAACCGATGGGAATGGTCGCAGTTGCCCCAGGCGAAGGTCTTGCAAATTTATTTACAGATTTAACTGTTGACCAAATTATTAAAGGTGGGCAGACTATGAACCCAAGCGCTGCAGATATTGCAAATGCAGTTGCAAAAGTAAGTGCTGAAAATGTGTTTGTCTTTCCAAATAACAAAAACATTATACTTGCTGCAGAACAAGCAAAAGATTTAACAGATAGAAAATTGCATGTTATTCCAACTAAGAACATTCCAGAAGGAATTGCCGCTTCTCTTGCCTTTAATCCAGAGGCTACTGCAGAAGAAAATATTGAAGCAATGACATTGGCTATAGGGGGCGTAAAGTCTGGTTCAGTTACTTACGCTGTTAGAGCAACTTGTGTTGACGGATTTGATCTTTCAGTTGGCGAAATCATTGGACTTGATGATAGAGCAATCTTGACGAAAGGAAGTGATGTAAAATCTACAACCGAAAATTTAGTTGCCGAAATGATTGATGAAAACTCTGTAAACATCACACTTTTCTATGGAGAAGATATCAACGAAGAAGATGCAGAACTATTGAGAGCATCTTTGGAGAAAAAATACCCAGATTGCGAAGTGACAACAATTTATGGCGGGCAACCAGTTTATTATTATATTGTTTCGTTGGAATAATTAAGAACTAAAAATATAGTTAATTTGTACAAAATAGAGATAAATAAAAATTGACGAAGGAGAACTTAGTATGTCGGTAGATTTTGATAGTTTTTATACCTTTCAAGGAGCAGTGGATGCTATAAAAAGAAAAAATTTGGAAGATCTAAAAAAGCACTTAAAATGCGGTTATTTTGACGTCAATGATGAGAATGAGTTTGGTGAAACGCTACTAGGTGAGGCCATATTTTTTAGAGATGTTAAAATTATTAAATTTTTGTGCAATTTAGACAAAATTGATGTAAACAAAACTTTCTTTTTTAAGAAGAATGATAATCGTTTTGCAAATCCCTATTCTAGAGTGAAACCCCTTGAACTTGCTGCATTTATTATGCCGGAGATACTATATAAAGATAAGCCATTTTTAGATCCAAAATCAAAAGAAATCGTCACCGAATTATTAAAGAAAGGTGCGACTGCGAATTTTGAAGAATATCATATACCAAAGTACAAAAGATGCTTTTATGATATGGCGCAAATAGTAGAATATAACAATATAAAATACAAAGACGATTTTAAATTATCATTATAAAAAATATAAATAAAAAACAGCGAAATCGCTGTTTTTTTTGTTTATTAATTTCTGTGCTCAGAATCCTCTTTCAAGAGTTTATCGATAACTTCTTTAATTTTATCCATGGCTTCATCAAGCTGTTCATTTGTATGAGTTGCCGTGTAAGAAGTTCTTAAAATACTTTGTCCTACCGGAACGGCAGGTGAGATAACTGGGTTGACATATACACCTTTTTCTAAAAGCATTTTACATGCTTTGAAAGAATTTTCATCTGTGTATGTCCAAATTGCTACGATAGGTGCCTTTCCCGGGATAAACTTAACACCACGTTTTATTAATCCGGCACGAACATAATCTCCAATTTCGTTAAGTCTTTTTACTCTTTCTGGTTCACGTTTTAAAATCTCGAGAGATTTTCTAGCGCATGCAACACTTGCTGGAGTAATACTTGCACTGAAGATAAATGGACGAGAACTATGCCTTATAAAATTAGCAACACTTGCTGAACAAGCACAATATCCGCCTAAACTTGCAAGAGATTTACTAAATGTTCCCATTATAATGTCAACATCCTTTTCAAGCCCGAAGTGAGAGGCTGTACCGCGGCCACCCTTACCAACAACACCAAGACCGTGAGCATCATCAACCATGACACGAGCGCCATATTTTTTAGCGAGTTTTACAATTTCTGGAAGTTTGCAGATTTCTCCACTCATTGAGAAGACGCCATCTGTGACAATCAAAATACCTTTGTCAGCGTCAATTGAAGAAAGTTGTGCTTCAAGATCAACCATATCATTATGTTCATATCTTAATAATTTTGCGTATGAAAGCTTGCATCCGTCATATATACTTGCGTGATTTTCTTTATCGCAAACAATGACATCGTTTCTTCCTGCGATGCAACTAATAATTCCAAGGTTTGATTGGAAACCCGTTGAGAAAGTTACACAATCTTCTGTATGTAAAAATTCTGCAAGTTCTTTTTCAAGTTCAACGTGAGAATCTAATGTTCCATTTAAGAAACGAGAACCAGAGCATCCACTACCATATTTTTTAATAGCCTCAACTCCTGCTTTTATTACTTCTGGGTGCGATGTTAGCCCCAGATAGTTGTTAGAACCAATCATGATGGTCCTATGTCCTTCCATTTGAACAACAGTATCTTGACCGCTTGTCAATTGATGGAAGTAAGGATATAAATCGATTTTTTTTAAATCTTCAATCCTTGTAAAATCTGTGCATTTCTTAAACAAATCCATATTTATTTCTCCTTTTTTACTCAATGTTTCAAATTATTGCGTAAATAGCGCATTTTTTATGCGACAAAAGCATTATACTCCTTATTTCTTAAATAGTAAATAAATTTACAAATTTATTTGTGAAAATTTTTGTAAAATGGTAAACTAGAAATGATTTATAGGGGGATATATGAAAAGGATGTTGACAGACTTAAATTTAAAAGGGAAACGCGTACTTTTGCGCGTTGATTTTAATGTACCTTTGGATGAATACGGTAATATTACAGACGATACAAGAATATTTGAAGAATTACCAACTATTAGATATATATTAAAGCAAGGAGCAAAGTTAATTATTTGTTCTCATTTAGGACGCCCAAACGGAGAACACAATGAAAAATATTCTATGTTCCCAGTGGCTCAACAACTTATTAGATATTTTATAAACAAAATTTATTTTGCTGTTGATGTAGTGGGGTCAGATGCAATGCAAAAAGCACAGAATTTAAAAGATGGTGAGATTTTACTTTTAGAAAACTTAAGATTTCACAAAGAGGAAGAGGCGAATGATTTATATTTTGCTAGAAAATTAGCAGACATGGCTGATATTTATATAGACGATGCGTTTGCATCTGCTCATAGAAAACACGCTTCGACCTATCGTGTTGCAAAATTATTACCTAATAATGCAATGGGTTTTTTAATGGGAAAGGAAATTAGCGCTATTCAAAAAGCAATGGATAATCCTGAAAGACCTCTCGTTTCCATTTTGGGTGGCGCAAAAGTCTCTGATAAAATAGAGATGGTTCAAAATTTACTTGAAAAATCAGACGCCGTTTTAATTGGTGGAGCAATGGCTTTTACTTTCCTTAAAGCGAAAGGGTATAGTATTGGAACGTCCATTATAGATAATGAAAAACTACAATTAGCAAAAGAAATTATGGAAAAAGCAGAAAAAGAAAACAAAGAGTTGATTTTACCATTAGATGTGGCAGCAACTGAAACATATACGCCATCTGCGCATGCCCTCTATTTCAGTATAGATAAAATTCCAGCAACATATATGGGGTTAGATATAGGGCCTAAAACGATAGATTATTATAAAAAGATAATAAAGCAAGCTAAAACTATAATTTGGAATGGACCCATGGGGGTGTTTGAATTCAACGAATTTTCAGAAGGCACAGCGGAAATTGCTATGGCTCTAGCAAAGAATAAAAAAGCGACCACAATCGTGGGTGGCGGAGATAGTATAGCGGCGATAAAAGCACTTAAATTAAACGATAAAATTACTCACATCTCTACTGGCGGTGGGGCGACGTTGGCTCTCTTAGCGGGTAAAGAACTCCCGGCATTAGATGCTTTAAGCGATGTATAAAAAAAACAAGTTGCCCATCGAGGCAACTTTTTATATAGCGAAAAGGCGACCTTTTTCGAACAGAGGCGTGAAAGCAACGAAGTTGCGGAGCGAACCCTCGGGTTCGAGTCCTGATTTATAATAAGGGAACAAAAAAACACCTTCAGGTGTTTGGTGGGCAGTAAGGGAAAAGAGCCAAGCGCGTCCGGGGGACGAAACAGCGCAGGCGATTTTCTGTGAGAAAGGGAGAATTTGAGCGAGTCAGCGAAAAGGCGACCTTTTTCGAACAGAGGCGTGAAAGCAACGAAGTTGCGGAGCGAACCCTCGGGTTCGAGTCCTGATTTATAATAAGGGAACAAAAAAACACCTTCAGGTGTTTGGTGGGCAGTAAGGGACTCGAACCCCTGACTTTCACTACGTCAAAGTGACACTCTACCAGCTGAGTTAACTGCCCAAATAATTGATACTTTATATATTTATCATAAAAAAATAATATTTGCAACAAAATTTTGTAGATTTTTAAAAAACTCATTCAAAACACTTGCATTTTTAGCTCACATTAAACATTCCAACGAAACTATAGCAATAAGAGATAAAATTGAGGTGCTCACTCTTAAAAACTAAAAAAATCGCTATAATAGGTATTGTTTTTCTTAAAAAAACATGCTATAATTCAATCGTAAAAAGAGGTGCAAACATGGGGCTTTTTGACAAAAGAAATAAAGTAGAAAAAGTTGTTGACGCTGATAAACTGATTCAAAACGAAATTAAGCTTTTAACTCATGAAGAACAATGTGAACTTGTTTCTGGAAAAAAAGATGACTGGGGAAGCTGTGAAGAACATAAAATTTCAGCCACACCATTTGCAGTTGCAAACCTTGCTTACCAGTCTAGTTCATACACAACAGCAGATGGAAAACCAACCACATACGCCTTCTCTGGCTCGGCGTCTTCATCTGGCCTTGTCTACTGCGTCAGATATGCTGGTGACTGGTATGATTATAACCCGAACCCCCGTGACATTGGCGCTCCGCCCGCTTTGTCTCTCATCTTCGATCCAAAATCTCAAGCAGACGTGGCAAAAAAACTTGTAGAACTTACTGGGAAAATGAATATTCTAAACAATTCTTTTAATGCAGATAAAACTTGTGGAGAATTATTTTTAGACTGGTTGATGGTATTTAAGAAAAATGCAGTCACACCACGAACTTTTGAAGGTAATATTAGAAACTTTAATCTACACATTAAACCATACATAGGCAATATGTCAATTTACGAAATAAATACAGCCATTGCACAACAATTAATAAATCAATTATTAGCAAAAGGATTAGCCTCCCCAACTGTTAAAAAAGTAAAATTTCTTATGAACCAGTTTTTTGAGTATGCTTGCGAATGTGAAATGATTACAAACAACCCTACTCTAAAAGTTAAAATAAGAAACAGAACAACAAAACTTTACGATAGTGAAAACAAATATAAAGCCGTCCCGCCCGAAGTAAGATTACAATTTGTTTCAGCACTCAACCAACATCCATTATTAAAACCACTTTGTATGACCGCAATGTTTGCCGGACTTCGTGCTGGAGAACTTCTTGCTCTTAGATGGGAAAATATTGATTTTAAAAATAAGACAATTAATGTTCGTTGTGGTATCACACAAGTACCTATTTTTGACGATAAAGGCAAAGTTCTATCTAGAAAAACTATCATAGGAGATACAAAAACTGCTTGCTCAGTTCGTGAAGTGCCTATTCCTAACATTTTGGTTGATGCACTAAAAGATTGGAAAAAAGAACAATGGATAAAACAGCAAGAAACTGGTGTAGATTTACTAAAACCAAACGCAGTTGTATTTTGTAATACTGATGGAAGTGTTAGAACTTATATGGGCACTCGTCATGTCTTTGATAGGTTTGCAAGAAAGTATGGCTTTTTTGGTAAAATTCATTTTCACACACTTAGACATACATATTCTAATATGTTATTTGAAGCAA
>CAYJAO010000028.1:0-7209 GCA_964368355.1 uncultured Lachnospiraceae bacterium
TAGTAGTATATACATACATACATTGTAAAAAAAACAAAAATTTGTTTTTATCGCCGGTTAAATTATTTCCATTAACATATATCTTATTAAAATAAATTAATAATTTACATATTTTTGCTTGCTTTTTGCGTTTTTCTATGTTAAAATGACGCAGTCTTAATAAAAATTTATTGGAGGAAATAACCATGAGCAGAGTATGTGAAATTTGCGGCAGAGAAAAAATGACAGGACACAATGTCAGCCACAGCAATAGAAAATCAAACAGAACTTGGAATCTTAATCTTCAACAAACAGTAGTAGAAGTTGATGGAAAAGAAAAGAAAGTTACTGCATGTACAAAATGTATCAAAACAGCTAAAAAGGCATAATTATTATGCCTCTTTTAATGCTATAAATAGGATAATTTAAGTATCATTAATAACTTTGTTCTTGTAAATACAATAAAAAATCACCAGCATAAACTGGTGTTTTTTTATTAATCTAATCTTGTTAATCTAAAACTGCTTTTATTCTACGCACTCCAGCAGAACTACTCTCCTCTTTTTGAATGGTAAGGTGTTTCAAATCAGCTGTGTTTTTGACATGAGGACCTCCGCACATTTCTTTGCTCACATCGCCAATGGTATAAACTTTTACAATCTCACCATATTTGTTATCAAAAATTCCCGTTGCGCCACTTTTTCTAGCCTTTTCAATAGGCATTTCTTCACAAATGACTGGGATTGATTTTTTAATATTAGCGTTTACTTCATCTTCTATTTGCTTCAATTCTTCGGGCATAATTTTTCTGTCAAAATTGAAATCAAATCTCAATCTTTCTGGCGTAATATTTGAGCCACATTGATGAATTTGTGCTCCATAAAACTTCCTTAATGCTGAAAGTAGTAAATGGGTTGCAGTGTGCAATTTAGTCGTCATTTCAGATGAATCTGATAACCCACCTTTAAACATTCCTGTCGAAGCCACGCGAGATTTCTCTTGATGCTCAGCAAAAGCGCTGTGGTAGCCCTTAACATCAACTTCATAGCCACTTTCTCTTGCTAATTCACAAGTAAGCTCAATTGGGAAACCAAATGTATCAAAAAGTCTAAATGCTTTTTGCCCAGCAATCTTTTTCACATTTGGAGCAAAATTTTTAAGGGTATAAATGAGTTTGTCAAACTCTTTTATTCCTTGTTCCAAGGTCTTTTCAAATTTAGAAACTTCCTTTTCAATTTCACTCAAAATATATTCTTTCTTTTTTGATAAAAGTGGATAAGTTTCTTTGTACACATCGTCTATAAAAATCTTTGCAATTTTTTGCATCAAACTGGCATCTGCACCAAGTTTTTTAATGTATCTTATTGCTCTGCGCATAAGTCTTCTAAGAATATACCCCGAACCAACATTGCTTGGCAAAATGCCCTTTATATCACCTATGAGCATAACAGAAGTTCTTGTATGGTCGCATATAATTCTCATCGCTTTTGTCGTTTCTGTATCTTCACCATATTTCTTTCCGCTTGCTTTTTCAACAGCAATAATAGCTTTTTCAAATAGATCTGTTTTGTAGCAATCTGTGACACCATTTAAGAGGGCAAGATTTCTTTCAAATCCAAACCCTGTATCAACATTTTTATGTGCTAATTCGCGATATTTTCCATCGCCCAATTGTTCAAACTGCATAAAAACATCATTACCGATTTCGACATATCTTCCACAACCACAAATTAAGTCACAAGTATCGCAACACTTGTTTTCATGTTTTGGATAGAACCACTCATTATCTGGTCCGCAAGGAGTTCCAATAGTACCTTCTAAGTTCCACCAGTTATCTTTTAAGAAATAAATATTTTCCTTTTTTACGCCTACTTTTTCAAGTAATTTAGCCGTTTCTTCATCTTTTGGTATGTTATCTGAGCCACCAAAAACCGTAGCACAAATCTTATTTGGATCAAGCCCAAATTCTTTTGCTAAAAGTTCAAAAGTCCATGCAGTCTTTTCTTTTTTAAAATAATCTCCGATGCTCCAGTTTCCCATCATTTCAAAGAATGTGAAGTGCGTTTCGTCGCCAATATTATCTATATCTATAGTTCTTATACAGCCTTGAATATTGCAAAGCCTCTTGCCCGCTTTGTGCTCTTTTTTGCCTAATAAATATGGCATTAATGCTTGCATTCCAGCGACATTAAACATAACACCAGTTTCGCCATCTCCAATAAGAGAAACAGAGCCTATATCGGCATGCCCTTTACTTTTATAGAAATTCAACCATTTTGTTCTTAATTCTTTGCTCGTTATCTTATTCATTGTTTCCTCTAATCTTTTGTATTTTACCACATTTAATCTCTACGTGCAAATACTAAAACGAATCTCAAAAGGTTTAAAATCGCCACAACTAATGCTGCAATATAAGTTAGACCAGCAGCTCTTAAGACTTTTTTGCAACCCGGCAGTTCTGTTTTATCCAAAAATTGTGTCTTTTCTAATATCGCTAATGCTCTATTTGATGCGTTATATTCAACAGGCAAAGTCGCTAAATTAAATAATACTGCTAAACCAAAAGTTCCTATACCAATCCAAAGAAAAATTTCCCCAAGAAGTCCATTTAGCCAAACAAAGTTAAGCAAAATACCCAATATAACTAACGGCCACATCAAAACTGAAACAATATTTGAAAAACCTGCTACAACCATTCTTAATTTTGCTGGAAAATACTTTTTATTATGTTGTATAGCATGACCAACTTCATGCAAAGCTATTCCTAATGCTGCGATGGAGTCGGAATTTGCCACATTTTCAGATAAGGACACTATATTATTACTTGGATTGTAATTATCTGTCAACGTTCCTCTCACGACTTTTATTTTCACCTTTTCCAAACTAGCCCCATCGAGTACTTTTCTAGCAGCTTGACTTGCTGTAATACCACTTTTTGCTTTTATTTTACCATAGTAGTTATAGGCAGAAGAGACCTTAGCCTGCGCTACTAAAGCAAAGATAATCCCCGGAATAAGAATCACACCCATTAATATGTATTCTATATAAACACCCATGCCATCTCCTTAAAACAGTTTTGTTTTCTTTGTCAAGAAAGTCCACCACAATATGGCTCTTAAAAAGTCTCCAACATATGTCATTAATGCCGCTTTTAATAAATCTTTTGCCATTATGAGTTCTTCGACGTCTAAGGCATCTGTTTCTTTTAACAATCTCAACGCTCTTTTGGAAGCGTCTTTTTCTAAAGGAATAGTAGATAATTTCAAAAATAATGCTAGTAAAAATATGGCTAAAGATACCCCTACAAAAGTTAGTCCTATCGCATATAAATTAGGAAATATCAAGCAAAAGAACACCCCAATCACCACAAGCGGAAACATCAAATAACCAAGTATTTTTATTGCTTTATTTAGTGATTTATGTGATTTTAATCTTTTTGAATTATGTAAGTCTTGTTCCGCATGCCCAAATTCGTGTGCAACAATAGTAAGTGCTGCAACGCTTGCGACATCACAAGTAGATTCTGATAATACTACCATTTTTGAACGAGAACTGTAAGCATCTTTTAATTGTCCACTCGTTCTCGCAACATTGATTTTGCAATCAAATATATTATTTGTTAAATACAGAGCAAAATCTCCGCCCGTCATTTTCTTGTTGCAAGGAATTCTATTGTATTTTTCGTATGTATCTTCTAATTGCGCGCCAGAATATGTTGCGATAGCAAGCGCTAGCAACAGAAAAACGACCACAACTGCAATCAAAATATACATCATATGTCAAAGTATATACTTATAATACAAAAAAAACAACAAATTTACTGCCTGTTTTTGTCAGTTAATATTTAAAATGAAACTTTTATTACATTTTATTAAACGAAAATTAAATGTATTTCTTGATGGTTTCTTCAATTTGAACCTTTTGGCGCAATCCAATCATTTTCTCCTGCTCTTTACCATTTTTAAAAATTATCATAGTTGGCACGCTCATTATACCGAATCTTTTAGCAACGTCATATGATTCATCAACGTCAATTTTTACCACTTCATAAGCACCACCTGAACCTTCTGTAACTTGTTCAAGAATAGGGCTTAACATTTTACAAGGTCCACACCACGTAGCAAAAAAATCTACCAAAACTGGCTTATCGCTTTTTACAATTTTTTCAAATTCTTGACTATTAATTATTTTCATCTTTTTCTCCTTTATTTATTTTTTGTTTTCTTGCGACATATTTATATTTTGGTGATTTATTCAACCAAAATTTACATATGATCATTTGTACAATCCCAAGTATCATCGCTCCAACTGTTAGTAAGTAATGATACAAGTCATTGCCAAATAAAAAACCTAAACCAAATCCTATTAATAGATAATATAATGGCGAGAGATAAATTAAAATTTCTGTAATTTTTCCCAAAAATGGGATTTTATAAACCTCTACGATATCTCCCTTCTTAACTTCTTCTAATCTTTCGGTAATCAGTTTGCCTGTTGAACAGTTCACAATAACTTTATTGCGATAAACGTCCAATATTCTGCAATCTTTTTCCACTAATTCATTTATTAAATTTTTCTCTTTCATCAGCATTATTCTTACCCTTTATTTCTTTTTTTAAGCGATTTATTTACTAATTATTTGATTTATCACATAAGCACTTAAAACACAGCCGCACATTGCTGGCGAATAAGCAATACTGCCTATATGTCGAGTGCCATTTTCAAAAGAATTTTGTATTGAAACCGACTTTTCTTCTGAAAAAACTACTGTCAATTTTTCAACATTTTTGTCTCTCAAAACCTTTCTAAATTTTTTAGCTAAACCATCGTTGTATGTTTGATAAATATCCGCAACTTTAAATGTAGGAATGCCCGTTCTATTTCCAGCACCAAGTGCGGAAATAATGTTTAGATTTCGCTTTTGACTTTCATAGACCAACAAGGTTTTGTCTTCCAGTAAATCTATGGCATCTATAACATAATTATAGTTATTTGAACCCAAAATATCGTCAACTGAATTTTGGTTAAATTGTACATTTTTTGCAATTACGATACAGTCAGGATTTATATCGTTTATGTGGGCTTTCATTACTTCAACTTTTGGCTTGTTTAGTGTCGAATGCAAAGCAATAATTTGCCTATTTAAATTGCTTTCTGAAACCTTGTCCATATCAACTAATGTCAATTTACCGATTCCGCTTCTTGCCAACATTTCGCAAGCGTATCCGCCAACTCCGCCGACTCCAACTACTAAAACATGGGCGTTTTTTAAAATGTCCATGTTTTCTTTACCTAAAAGCAGTTCGGTTCTGGCAAATGTTTTCATCAAATTCCTTTTATAAAACATACTTTGTTAAATCATGTTTTTTCTTGTTTTCGCTAAATGCATTTTGCACATATGCTTTGTCTATTTTTACTTCCAAAATTGGATGGTCGCCAGTTGCGTTAAATGATATATCTTCTAGTACTTTTTCAATAATTGAATGAAGCCTGCGCGCACCAATATTTTCGCTCGTCTCATTTTCTTCTTCTGCAATAAACGCGATCTCTTCAAGCGAATCATCTGTAAATACAAGATCAATATTGTCTACTTTTAAAAGTTCGGCATATTGCTTTGTAATGGATGCTTTGGTTTCCTTTAAAATTTTCAAAAAATCTTGCCTTGTAAGATTTTTTAATTCAACTTTTATTGGGAATCTTCCTTGCAATTCAGGAATCATATCTTCAATCTTTGATACATGAAAGGCGCCAGACGCAATAAACAAAATATAATCAGTTTTTACATTGCCATATTTCGTTGCCACTATTGAGCCTTCAACAATTGGTAAAATATCACGTTGGACGCCCTCACGAGAAACATCTGGCCCACTTTGCGCACTAGCCTTCCCGATGATTTTATCCATTTCATCAATAAAGATTATGCCTTCCTCTTCCGCGCGTTTTACAGCCTCAGAATTGACACTGTCAAGGTCTATCATTTTTTCGCATTCTTCTGTCGTTAAAAGTTCGCGAGCCTCTTTAACTGTGACTCTTCTACGCTTTTTCTTTTGTGGGAATATTCCCCCAAGAACGCTTCCTATATTAATCTCAGCAACTCCCCCCATTAAATCTACAGGTTTTGGAGTATCTTTCACTTCAATTTCAATAGTGTCATTATCAAATTTTCCAACTTTAAATTCTTCTTCAACTTTTTGCTTTATTTCATCAATATTTGCTTCTGGATTTTTCGCAACTTGACCTCTTCCAATTGCTTCAATTAGTATTTTATCAACGACTACTTTTGCTTTTTCTTCAACTTCATGTTGTTTTTCGTCTTTAACCATTCTTACTGAAGCTTCTACTAAGTCACGAACCATGCTTTCAACATCACGGCCGACATATCCAACTTCAGTATATTTTGTCGCTTCAATCTTTATAAATGGTGCTTTTACCAACTTAGCAAGACGTCTTGCAATTTCTGTCTTACCAACCCCCGTTGGTCCTTTCATGATAATATTTTTGGGAGTAATTTCTTCTCTCATTTCTTTTGAAAGTTTACTTCTTCTATATCTGTTTCTTAAAGCAACTGCAACTGCTCTTTTTGCTTCATCTTGCCCAACAATATATTGATTTAGTTCATCAACGACTTGTTTTGGTGTTAAATTCATATTTTCTCCTTTTATATCTCTTCTATCGTTAAATGATCATTCGTAAACACGCAAATTTTTCCTGCGATTCTAAGTGCTTTTTCTGCAATTTCACGTGCTGGTAAATCTGTATTTTCAATCAGTGCTCTCGCTGCAGCAAATGCATAATTCCCGCCTGAACCGATAGCACACACCCCATCTTCTGGTTCAATGACATCACCCGCACCTGAGAGAATTAAGATTTTCTCTACATCCGCAACGATCATCATTGCTTCAAGCTTTCTCAAGGCCTTATCCGACCTCCAAAGCTGCGCAAGTTCTACCGCGCTTCTCATTAAGTTCCCAGAATATTTGTTTAACATCTCTTCAAACCTTTCACACAAACTGAAAGCATCAGCAACTGAGCCGGCAAAGCCAACTATCACCTTATCATTGTAAACCCTTCTTACTTTTACTGCATTATCTTTAAAAATCACGCTTTGTTGCATAGTAACTTGCCCATCACCCGCAATGGCGGTTTTCCCATTCCTCTTAACTGCACAAATTGTTGTTCCCCTTAGTTCCATAACTTCCTCCAACTGATAAAGATTATATAACAATAAGT
>CAYJAO010000029.1:0-7059 GCA_964368355.1 uncultured Lachnospiraceae bacterium
TATTTCAAATTCCATAAGTTTATTATACCAAAAAGAATAATAAAAATTAGTAGAATGATTATTTTTTTATTTTGGATGTTTTTTAAATAATTTTTCTGATTTTTTGTGCATTTTTTGTGCTTTTGTAATGTATGGTGCGTAAATTACGATAGCACAAACTACTATTGCACCAAGAACGATGTACCATAATTTAACTTCAGTGGTGGTGTATTGCACATGGTTCGCTTCAAGAGATAAAACTCCACTTTTTGAAACCCCAACAAGAATATTTCCGTTCAAATCTGTACGATATATATTGTTTGTACTCAACCCATAGTTTGTTAAGCGTTCTAAGGCTTCATCGCTAGGGTGCCCGTATGAATTATCTACACCGACAGAGATTATGGCGTATTCTGGTTTAACCGCATTTAAAAATTCAGTTGAGGTGGAATTTTTACTGCCATGGTGTCCGACCTTTAAAACATCGACATCATAATTTGAAATTGCTGATGCATATTCTTCTAAAAAATCTTCTTCGATTATTTTGCCAGCATCACCAGTAAACATAACCTTTTTACTCATATATGAAAGTATCATCAAAGGTGAGTATTCATTTGTGTTTGCTAAATTTAATGATCCATCTTTTAAATAGATCTCGCCAGTAATAGGTGTTAAAAATTCTATTATCCACATATCAGAACTGTTTTCGGCTTGGCTTGCGTTATAGTTGTCTGTTTTTATAGACAATCCTTCCACACAATATTGTCTTACACAGCCAGAATTTGTTATTTCACTCGTCAAAGCAGATATAGTATTGGCATAAACCGTGCTTGTATGTTGAACGGCATTTGGGATTTCTGAAATGTCATCATCCTTTGTATAAATTTGTGGAAGATAGCAATTTTCTACCAAATAATTCTCAAAAATATTTATTGCACCACCAATATGGTCGGAATCTGGATGAGTTAAAACCAAATAATCTATAACTTTTTCGTTGCCTTTTGTTTCAAAACAGATATTTTCAAGGTATTTACCAAGCTTTTCTTGTGATTTTTCTCCTACATCACCTGTATCTATCAACATGATTTCATTGTTTGGGAATTCTACTAATATTGCATCGGCTTGACCAACATCTATAAAATGTACGATCAAACCATCTTCTTCTATCGTTGTTGATAGCGCTTCTTTATTTAGCGTAGGATTAATAAAATTTTCTAACTTTTCTTGAAAGAAAAATGTGCATGAAATAGCAACAACAATTAAAATAAAGATTATTGTTCTAACCCAAAACCCATTGCCTCTCTTGGCACTCTTTTCTTCAGTTTTTTTACTCATAATTTATTTTACTAATAGCAAGATTGCATGTGTTAAAAACTTAGTCATCAAAATACTTATTAAACTAACGTTTATTAGTTTTTTGTTATTTCATAGCCATCTTTCGTGTCTTTAATTAAATAACCTTTCGACATAATTAAATCGCGAAGTTCGTCTGACTTTGCCCAGTTTTTTTCAGTGCGTGCGGTTTTTCTTTGTTCTGCGATCTCAAGCACCTCTTGTGGAACTTTCATCTTTTCTTCTTCGTATTTATCGAGATCAAGTGCTAAAACTTTATCAAATTCAAGTGCGAGATTGTAAATATCAACGCTTTTTGCTTCGTTTCTAACCATTTGCCATAAAATTCCAACCGCTAAAGGCATGTTGAGATCGTCAGAAATTGCCTGCGTAAATTTTTTGCGATAGTCGGCTAAAATTTCTTTATCAATTTTTATATTGCTGATTTTATGTTCAGCAAGCAATTGTTTGAGAGATTTTAATGCTTGTTTTGCTGCTGTTAATCCATCAAACGTAAAGTTCAAACTTTTACGATAATGTGTTAAAAGGTTGAGATAACGGAAATCAATAGGTGAGTAGCCCTTTTCAATGAGTTGGTCAATGGTATAAATATTGTTCAAACTTTTACTCATTTTTCCGCTATCTACTTGCAAAAATTCAACGTGCATCCATTTTTGCACAACTTGTTTCCCAACTTTTGCATCATTTTGTGCAATTTCGTTTTCATGGTGAATGGATTTGTGGTCAATGCCACCTGTATGAATATCTATATTTGTGCCGAGGTATTTTTGTCCCATTGCAGAACATTCAATATGCCAACCTGGGCAACCAACACCCCAAGGGCTATCCCATTTCATAATGTGTTCTTGTGGTACGAATTTCCAAAGAGCGAAATCAAAAGGATGATGCTTTTGGTCGTTTTCGTCTATACGATTTATTCCAACTTTTGACAAATCTTTTCCAGATAAAGCACCATATTTAGGAAATTTTTGCACATCGAAATAAATTCCGTCGTCGATTTTATATGTGTAGCCCTTTTCTTCAAGAGTTTTAACGAAATCTATCATTTCTTGAATATGCTCGGTTGCTTTTGCGATATGTTCTGGGAGATCAATGTTTAGACGATTGATATCTTTCATAAAGCAATCAGTATAAAATTGAGCGATTTGATAAGGGTTTTTATTTTCACGTTTTGCGGCAGCTTCCATTTTGTCTTCGCCTTCATCTGAATCGGAAACCAAATGCCCAACATCAGTTAAGTTCATAACGCCGTTTATTGTATATCCGCAGAACTTCAAACTTCTGCGCAAAAAGTCCATAAAAAGATATGCGCGCATATTTCCTATGTGCGGGAAATAATAAACAGTTGGACCGCAAGAATATATTCTTACAGTGTTGTCTTTCGTCACTAAATCTTCTTTTTTTCGAGTTAACGAATTATATAATTTCATAAATTCTCCATCTTTATCTTTTAATATATACTATTTTTTTGTTGCTATTGTCAATGTTTATTGTACGGATGAAACAATGGCAGTCATACAGTAATCAAAATATCTAGCAGGAAGGCTAGGTGCAGAAATAGCATTTGATTTTGAATAAATGTATTTTTCTCTATCTTTTATAAGATCAGTCACCTTAATAAAATAAATACTGCCTAAGTTAGAATAGGCCTGTGTCAAATTGACTGGTTTATTAAATTCAAGTATGCAAGCAAGATTTTTATCTTCGTTCAAATGAATTAATGATGAAAAAGTTATTTCTCCTTCGTTTCTATTAATTTTGAAGCCAAATTTTTCAATTTTTTCTACAAATTCATTTGCAATGATAAACATGCCATTAAAATTACTAATTTCAGTAGTTTGGTTTTTATAATCTTTTGCATCAAATTTCATTTTTTTGAATTGCTCAAAAAGTGGAGCGGGGATAGCGTTAATTATCTTTTCAAATCTGTCATCAATATCCAAAGTATGAAGAATTGAAACTACAAAATTTTCAGGGTTTTCGTCGAGTAAGCGGACAAGATATTTTCTTTGCATTGTTGAGATATCCTCACCAAATGGGATTTTTGATTCAAGCACAAAGGCGTTGTATAATTTGTCATTTTTATATTCGCCCCAAATCAATTTATCAAAGAGCGATTTGAAAGGTTGGTTCGAAGCCAAAATGTCAAAATTTTTGCTGTTATATTCTCGACTATTTAAAAAGGCATTGAAGAGGCGCTTTTTCTGTTTTTCTTTTTCTTCATAACTGTCTTTCCCTATTGCTAGTTGATCGCTTAAATCTTCAACATTGATGTCTGCCTTTTTTGCAAGCTCATCAAGCATTTCGCGTTTCCAGTCGACATCAGCCTCATCGATGAGAATAATTTTATTAAATATTTTGATTGCTTCGGTTTTCCCAGCGTTGACTAAACATTCGGTTAAATATTTACCTTCTTTTTTTCTATTGTAAGCAAAAAGTAGAGAGGTAAAATCTATGAGTTCTCTTGTTAACTTATCATTTCCTAAGAGCGTAATAAAACGAACAGCCCATTTTGCTTCCTTGATATCGTCTTTTTTAGAAAGAGCATCGAATAATTTTTCTGCAAAGGAATTTAAGCCTTCTGGTTCAAAAACGTCGAATAGATAATTTAAATTTTTCAATCTATCTAAATTGTTCTCTTCTTTGAAGATATTTATTAAATGGGTTTTTGCGACATTATTTGCAGGGAAGCCACTTGCGAGATTTAAATCAATTTTATCAAAAGGAATTCCTAAGGTGCGTTCTTGGGGGTCTTTTACTTTTCTACGAGCGGCATAAAGAAATTGTTTTTCTGTTTTTACTTCAGGACTCTCAATAATCTCGAGTCTCTCGGCTATGATATTTTTCAAATTTTCGTTCACTGATCTGTCATATAAATCTTTTAGGCGGGTTAGTGCTTCATTGTCTTTACCAAACGAAAGGAACACAGCGGTTAATCTTTCTTTTTCTGCATCGGAAATATTTTCCAAAAGTCGTTTGTCTAACTCTAAAAAAGTTTCTCTCTTGTATTTTTTAAGAATATGTGAATTTTGTTCTTCGTCAAAATTGCTTTCAGCAATAAAGTCGTCTATCAACATTTTTATACCGCGTGCAGTGTTAAAATCGGTAATCATTTCTAAAAGTTTGTATTTATTATCAAGATTCGAATTTATGTATTCTAAAGTCCAATCTTCATTTTCGTTAAAGAAGTTTTGCATAAATTCAATGGCTGGACGTTTCCAGTTAAAAAGTGGCTGTGTTTTATCACTTTGAAATGCTTGTAAGATCAGCGGTAAATAAAGCGTTTTTTCAATGTCACAATTTTTGACTATTTCAACAAATCTATCGAAGTACCTTTCGAGATATGTGTATGTTTCTTTTGTGCTTGAGTATTTGATTTGCCCAATTTGCCCAACAAATATTTTTTTCATGAAGTGAAAAACTGCTTCATAATCTTTTAATATTAAAAGTAGTTTAATAAAGTTCGAAAGAGCAAACATGTAATCACGAAGTTGGAAAATCAAATCAGAGAAACCGTCAATGTCGCCGTTGTCTTTTGAAATCGCTTTTGCATTTTCTGCTAAATAATTTAAATCAAAGTCTGATAAATGGTTGCGGATAAAACGTTCCGCATCTATTTCAATTTCAAAGCCAAATATTTTTTTTAATTTATCTTCAATTTGTTTTATATCTTTTAGTATTTCCATACCTTGTATTATATCAAACAAATTACATAAAGACAAATTATTTGTAAACATAAATTATAAACTTTAATAGTCGAAATGGGCTCATTCTTTAATGTTTAGGTTGTCAAAACAGCTTTCCAATGAATGTTTTTTCAAAATGATGTTGAATTGCTTTTCAGTCACCATTTTTAAACTTTCATCTGGGAATTTTACATAAATCAAGTTGTATTTATGTTTATTGAGAAGTGTAAGGATTTTGTAAAAGGGAGTGCTTGAATTTAAGCAGATATTATTCACTTGTTGAATGTCTTTATTTTTGTTGTTAAATTCATATAAAAGGGGGCCGTATTTTCCTTGAAAATGCGTATCAATTATTCCTAGAAATAAAAAAATACCCATCAAACCTAACGAAAAATTGATTGTGAAAAAACAAGAAATAAAAAACAATATTAAGAAAATTATAGAAAATATCAAGTTAAGGGTGCAGGCTATTTTATAGACTTTTTGAGGCCTAAATTTTTTGCGTAGGGCGCTAGTCATAATTCTTCCACCGTCTAGTGGAAATGCAGGTAATAGATTTATAGCAGCAATTGAAAAATTGGCAAGCGTAAATACATATGTGTAGACGTACATTGCGGGAAAGAGCCACCAACTCATAACTGTTACAACAATCAAAATTATATTGACTAATGGTCCAGCAAAAGCAATTTTCATTTCGTCGTTTGGATCAAACGAAAATTCATCAAATGAAATACATGCTCCGTACGGTAAAATCCAAATTTTATTCAATTTATACCCCAATTTTTTCGCCACATACGCGTGTCCAAGTTCGTGCAGGGTTATTGCTATCAAGTAAGGGATTATTATCGATGCAAAGCCAGTAAACAACAAAAGCAAAAGAAAGAGCCAAGTGACTGGGTGAACGCGTAAATTTTTCATATAGTAGTTTATTCAATTGGTTTAGAATTGAGAATTAAAGTTTGTGACCAAAAATTAACCTTTTTCATACTATAGACTAGTTATAAAAGGAGGAATATGAAAAAAATAGCAATTTTTTTGGCACTGATTGTTGGTACGGTTTCTATGGTATTTGCAGGTTGCGGTAGCGATAAGCTTAGAGTTAACGAAGTCACGCACAGCATCTTCTATGCACCATTTTATGCCGCAATAAATCTCGGGTACTTTGAAGAAGAAGGTATCGAGATTGAACTAACAAATGGTGGCGGCTCAGATGCGTCGATGACAGCATTGCTCAGTGGTAGCGCAGATATGGCGTTATTAGGGCCAGAGACAGCAGTTTATGTTGTTTCCGAAGGGGCGCAAAATGCACCAGTTATTGTAGGACAGCTTACAAAACGCGACGGGTCTTTCTTGGTTGGAAGAACGGAAGAACCAGATTTCGATTGGGCTGACTTGGTTGGGAAGGAAATTATTGGAGGACGGCGCGGTGGTGCGCCAGCAATGTCGCTTCAATATGCTGTTGAACTTGCGGGGCTAACAATTGGAACTGGGGTTGAAGAATGCAATATCAATCTTGATGTCGCTTTTAACTTAGTTGTTGGTGCATTTGACGGCGGACAAGGTGATTACTGTACAATGTTTGAGCCAACAGCAAGTGAGTTTGTCGCAGCAGGGAAAGGATATATCGTTGCATCAGTAGGTGAACAAAGTGGAGAAGTTCCATTCACATGCTTTATGGCAATGCAAAGTTATCTAAATAGTCACGGAGACCAGGTGGAAGGATTTTTAAGGGCTGTTGTAAAGGCGTATAACTATCTAGTTGAAGCAACTGATGAAGAGATTGTCGATGCGCTCAAACCTTCGTTCTCAACAACAACCGATGCAATTATTGTTTCCGCAGTGCGCAATTACTTGGAATATGATATGTGGGTGAATACCCCGGTTATGGAAGAGACTGCATTTGAACGTTTGCAAGATATGATGCAAAATGCTGGAGAGCTTGAAGAAAGTGAACGCGTAGATTTTGCAGATACAGTTGACAACAGTTATGCTCAAAGAGTTATTGAAACATGATTTAATCAAAATCCAAACAACAAAAAAA
>CAYJAO010000030.1:0-7024 GCA_964368355.1 uncultured Lachnospiraceae bacterium
GTTCAGTTATTGTTGTTGGACCAGAACTTAAAATGTATCAATGCGGACTTCCAAAAGAGATGGCACTTGAATTGTTTAAGCCTTTCATTATTAAACGTTTAGTTGAAATGAATCAATCAAACAATATCAAAAGTGCAAAGCGTTTAATTGAACGCGAAAAAGCAGTTGTTTGGGATGTCCTTGATGAAGTTATTAAAGATCACCCAGTTCTTTTAAACCGTGCTCCTACCCTTCATAGACTTGGCATTCAAGCATTTGAGCCAGTACTTGTTGAAGGCAGAGCAATCAAACTCCACCCATCAGTATGTTCAGGCTTCAACGCCGACTTCGATGGTGACCAAATGCCAGTTCACGTTCCACTTTCAATAGACGCAAGAGCGGAAGCAAGAACTTTAATGCTCGCATGTAATAACATTTTGAAACCTTCAGAAGGCAAGCCAATTTGTAACCCAGCACAAGATATCGTTCTTGGTTGCTACTACTTAACAGTTATTCGCGCAGGTGTAAAAGGCGAGCATTCAATCTATACTTCTTGCAATGAAGCGGTTATGGCATATCAAACAGGAAATCTTGATGTTCAAGCAGAAATTCAAGTTAGAAGATCAAAAGAAGTTGATGGCGTTATTTATACTGATAGAATTACAACAACGGTCGGCAGAATTATATTTAACTGGGCAATTCCTCAAAACTTAGGTTGGATTGATAGAAGTAAGAGAGAAAATTATAACGCTCTTGAAGTTAATCAAACAGTTAAGAAAGCCGAGTTGAGCAAGATTATAGACATGGCTTTTAATAAGTTAGGAACTACCGAAACATCAAAAATGATTGATAAAATCAAGGCAACAGGATTTAAATATTCAACACTTGGTTGTATGACAATCAACGTATTCGATATGAAAGTCCCACCAGAAAGAGATGTAATCATTGCCGAAGCAAATAAAAAAGTTTTGGAAAACGATAAATTTCTTGCGCGCGGTTTAATTACAGAAGATGAAAAATTAGTAGCAAACATGTCAATTTGGGCAGATGCAACAAATAAAGTTAAAGACACTTTAGTCGCTTACCTTGATGACTTTAATCCATTGAAGATGATGGCGGTTTCTGGTGCTCGTGGTTCCATGGTTCAAGTTAACTCACTTTGCGGTATGCGTGGTATTATGGCGGGTGCATCAAGTCAAAAAGTTGACGTTCCTGTTAAATCCAACCTTCGCGAAGGATTAACGCCACTTGAATATTTCCTTTCATCTCGTGGCGGACGTAAAGGTCTTGCCGATACGGCTCTTAAAACTGCCGACTCTGGTTATTTAACAAGAAGGCTTGTTGATATTTCACACAATGTTGTTGTCAACGAAGATGATTGTTTTGAGTCATTAGGTGAAAAAGTAAAAGGCATGAAAGTTTCAGCAATTGTGTCTGATGGAGTAGTCGTTGAACCGCTTGAAGATAGAATTGTAGGAAGATATGCGGTTGATGCAGTTATTAACCCAGAAACAAAAGAAGTTATCGTCCCTGCAAACACAATGATTTCAGACGCCCAAGCAAAAGCAATCACTGCAGCAGGAATTACAGAAGTTGCAATCAGAACATTATTAACATGTAAATGTAAACATGGTGTCTGTGCAAAATGTTACGGACGTAATATGGCTGGCAAAGACACGGTTAACATTGGTGAAGCAGTTGGTATTATTGCCGCTCAATCAATCGGTGAACCAGGTACACAGCTTACCATGAATAACAAGCACTTCAGCGGTATTGTTGTTGCAACAGATATTACGAAAGGTTTGCCTCGTGTTGAAGAAATTTTTGAAGCAAGAAAACCAAAGGGCGAAGCGCAAATCACAGAAATTTCAGGCGTTGTTTCGATTAAAGAAGATGCAAGAACATATATCATAACCGTACGCGGAACAGATAATGAACTTGATTATGAAATCAGAAAACCTGCCTATTTAAGAGTTAAGAATGGCGATAAAATTGAAGCAGGGGCTTCACTCATGGAGGGTTCAATCAATCCAACAGACTTACTTAGAACAAAAGGCTTGAAGGGTGTACAAGATTATCTTCTTTCGGAAGTTATCTCAGTTTATCGTTCACAAGAAGTTAAAATTAATGATAAACACATTGAAGTTATCATTCGTCAAATGCTTAAAAAGGTTAAAATCGAAGATGCTGGAACTACAAATCTTCTTCCAGGTGAAGTTGTTGATGTATTCAAGTATGAAGAAGAAAACTTAAAGACATTAGGCGAAGGCGGGACCCCTGCAACGGCAAAACGTATTCTTCTTGGAATTACAAAGGCCGCTCTTTCAACAGAATCATTCTTATCAGCAGCATCATTCCAAGAGACATCAAGAGTGCTCACAGATGCAGCGCTTAAGAGTAAAGTTGATAAACTTCGCGGGCTTAAAGAAAACGTTATTATTGGTAAACTTATTCCAGCCGGAACAGGGCTTAAGCCATATCGTGGTATTATGCCAGTCGAAGCGACCGGAAACGATTAGTTTTAGTGAAATATTAATAAAAATGAAAAACAAGCAAGGTTATGCTTGTTTTTTTTGTCTAAAAAAGATATAATCACCACATGAAATATTTTATTACAACTTTTGGATGCCAAATGAATGTACATGAATCAGAGAAACTTGCTGGAGTTTTAGAAAAACTTGGCTATTCTTCTGTTGATAAAATTTCCGATGCCGATATCATTGTCTTTAATACTTGTGCAATTCGTGAGGGGGCAGAAGATAGAGCGTTGGGGAATATTGGTGCACTCAAAAAGATGAAAAAAGAAAACCCCAATAAAGTTATTGCAGTTTGCGGTTGCATGACACAGCAAAAAGAAGTAAGTGAAAAACTTTATAGAACATTTCCATTTATTGATATTATTTTTGGCACAAAGAATTTAGATAAATTTGAAAACTTTTTACGCGTAATTAGACCTAACTTTAATCTTGAAGACAATTCAATGTTTATTGTAGAGCCTAAAAGCAAAAAAGACAGAAAACACACTCGCGTGCTAGAAATTCAAGAAGAAGACTCTATTGTTGAAAAATTACCGATAGCAAGGAGAAGTGGGAATAATTATTGGGTTAACATAATCTATGGCTGCAACAATTTTTGCTCATATTGCATAGTTCCTTATGTTAGAGGACGAGAGAGAAGTAGAGATAAGGAAGATATCTTAGAAGAGATAAGAGAAATAGTCGCTAAGAAGCAAAATAGCAAAGAAAAAATTCGCATTACTTTGCTTGGACAAAATGTTAACTCCTATGGAAAGGATAAATACGAGAATTATAGTTTTGCAGAACTTTTACAAGACATATGTAAAATTGATGGAAATTTTGAATTAACTTTTATGACATCGCACCCAAAAGATATAACTGATAAAGTCATAGAAACAATAGCAAAGGAACCAAAAATAGCAAAAGAATTGCACCTTCCAGTTCAGTCTGGGTCAAATGAGGTTTTGAAGATGATGAATAGAAGATATACGGTCGAAGATTATCTTGGAAAGATTGAAAAGATGAGATCGCTTGCACCAGATATCCGTTTAACGACAGACATTATTGTTGGCTTCCCAGGTGAAACAGATGAAGACTTCAGGGCGACATGCGATTTGGTTGAAAAAGTTAAGTACGCTGGAATTTTTGCCTTTATGTTTTCGCCAAGGCCCGGTACAGTTGCCGAAAAGATGGGAAATCAAATCCCATTGAAAGTAAAAAACGAGAGAGTCAATTATCTTTTAAATCTTGAAAAGAAGATACAGAAAGAAAATAAATAAATTATATTTTAAAAGAGTGGTTATGCCATTTTTTTATTGCAGTTTTGCTTGTTTTGTGATAAAATTTCCTAAAACAAAGGAGAAGGCGTGGCTCTTAGTCAAATGATGGCACATTACTTAAAAGTTAAAGAGAAATACAATGATTGTGTTATATTTTATCGTTTAGGTGATTTTTATGAAATGTTTTTTGAAGATGCCGTAGAAGTATCTAAGGTTTTAGATTTAACATTGACAGGAAGAGATTGTGGCTTGCAACAGCGCGCACCTATGTGTGGAATTCCTTTTCATGCAGTAGATGGATATGTAGCAAAATTGGTTGCAGAGGGCTACAAAGTTGCAATTTGTGAGCAATTAACTGAGCCAAAAGCGGGACAGATGGTTGATAGAGATGTCGTTAGAATTGTCACCCCAGGGACAGTTATTGACGAAGCAATGCTTGACCAAGACAAAAATAATTACATTATGTCTCTTAAAATTGCAAGAAAAGATGAGGCTATATCTGTAGGAGTTGCTTATTGTGATATTTCAACGGGTGAGTTTGTGGCCGAAGAGATATCTGGCTTGCCAGAAAAGATAGAAAGTGATTTGAATGGACTTTTAGTTAGAATTTCTCCATCAGAATTACTTGCGAACGAAAACGAAATAGATTTTGTTAAAAACTTGCAGTTTGTAAAGGCAAATTCTATAGGCTATATTGGAAAATATAAAGAAGAATCAATTTCAAATGAAGATAGCAAAAAGAAACTTATTGAACAATTTGGCGATAATTGCTTTGAAAACTTTGGCATTAAAAAAGACAGCATGAATTTTTATGCGGCTGGGGCTTTGGTTGCATATCTAAAAGACACACAAAAACGCGGGCTTTCACATATCAATCAAATTAAGTTGTCGCAAGAAAACTCAGTAATGCATTTAGATAACAATACAAGAAGAAATCTTGAATTAACTGAAAGTTTGAAAGATAGAAAAAAAAGGGGCTCGTTATTGTCAGTTTTGGACAATACTTCAACTTGTATGGGTGGAAGGTTGTTTAGAACTTGGTTAGCAAGTCCATTACAAGATGAAAAAGAAATCAACGAGCGTTTAGACGCAATTGAAGAACTTGTTTTGAACATAATTGCTCGTGAAGATTTGCACAAAATTTTAAAAGGTGTTTCTGATGTAGAGCGTATAGCTGGAAGAATTGCTTACGGAAATTTTAACCCAAAAGATGCACTTGCTTTAAAAGTTGCGTGCGAGCAGTTGCCTTCAATTGCCAATATTTTAGGCAAGTTTTCTACATCAAAATTATCTAATTTTAATAAAAATTTTGATGCGTTAAAAGATATTAATGCGTTATTAACTCAATCGATAGACGAAAATGCACCAGCATTAATTCGTGAAGGTGGGATGATAAAAGGCGGGTTTAACAAAGAATTAGATGAATATAAAAACGCAGAAAAACAGGCCTCCGTTTGGCTTGCCGATCTGGAAGCAAAAGAAAGAGAATTAACAGGCATAAAAAATTTAAGGATTGCCTATAACAGAGTTTTTGGGTATTTTATTGAGGTAAACAAATCACAAATAGGCAATGTTCCTTTCCGTTATCAACGCAAACAAACAGTTGCCAATAATGAAAGATATATAACCGAAGATTTAAAAATAATAGAAGATAAAATTCTTGGGGCTAGCGAACAAGCTTTAAAACTTGAACTTGAAATCTTTGACCAAATCAGAAATTATCTTTTAGACAATTTGAAAAGGTTGCAAACAACTTCAAAGATTTTGGCTGAACTTGACTGCCTTTTAAGTGGAGCGATAGTCGCGATTAAGAATAATTATTGCAAGCCAAAAATTGGTAAAAGAATTAAATATATAAAAATTATTGCTGGCAGACACCCAGTAGTTGAAGCAATGAATAAGAATGAAACTTTTATTCCAAACGATACGTTTTTAAATTCCGATAGCGACAAGTCAATGATAATCACTGGACCCAACATGGCGGGCAAAAGTACTTATATGAGACAAGTTGCGCTAATAGTTTTAATGGCCCACATAGGGTTATTTGTCCCTGCTACATCAGCCGAAATTTCAATAACCGATCAAATATTTACTCGGGTTGGAGCGAGCGACGATGTTGCTTTTGGACAGAGTACGTTTATGGTCGAGATGGTGGAAGTAGCAAACATTTTAAATAATGCTACCGATAGGAGTTTAGTCATACTTGATGAAATTGGAAGGGGAACTTCAACTTTTGATGGATTGAGTATTGCTTGGGCAGTGATGGAGTTTATAACAAATCACATGAATATGAAAACTTTATTTTCAACGCATTATCATGAATTGACAGAGTTGGAGGGGTTATTGCCTGGTGTAAAAAACTACAGAATTACAGTTAAGGAATTTAACGATGAAGTTATTTTCTTAAGAAAAGTTGTAAGAGGTGGCGCAAACAAAAGTTTTGGTGTCGCAGTTGCAAAACTTGCAGGTTTACCAAACGAAGTTATTACACGCGCAAAAGAGATAAGTGCAAATCTTGACAACGCAGACATAAACAGGCAAATTGCAGAAACGAATAATAAAATGCAAAAAGATTTCATAGAAAACCAACAATTAAACTCAAAGATTGTTGGCATTATAAAAGATATAGATATAAGCAAAGTTACACCCTTGAGTGCTTTCGAAATTTTGACAGATTTGGTGGAAAAAGCAAAAAACAAGGAAAAGAAATGACAATTAATGTATCATCAAGCGATATATAATAAAATTTCAGCGGGTGGAGTTGTAGAAAGATCGCAAGTATTGTTAAAGAACTTGTTTAGAATGGTATGGAAGACCAATTGCAATCCAATTTAGGAAGAGCGAAAGTGAAAAGTGGTTTAAGCGAATAGTATAAATATGAAAGAAGTTGTAGTCTTATTTGGGCCAACAGGGGTTGGTAAAACTAAATTGTCTATTGATCTTGCCAAGAAAATTAATGGCGAGATAATTTCTGCTGACAGCATGCAAATATATAAAGGCATGAACATTGGGACTGCAAAAATTACAGAGGAAGAAAAGCAAGGCGTAGTTCATCATATGTTGGATGTTGTGTCGCCAAGTGAAGAATTTAGTGTAGGACAATATGTCAAGCAAGCATATAAAAGTATAGAAGATATATTCCAAAGAAATAAGACTCCAATTATTGTTGGTGGAACGGGGCTATATATCAATGCCCTTGTAAATGGTTATGATTTTTGCAACGCAGATAAAAATGAAGAAATGCGAGAA
>CAYJAO010000031.1:0-7020 GCA_964368355.1 uncultured Lachnospiraceae bacterium
GGTGTATTATTATGGTGCAATATAAGGAGCACTATGATTAAGACAAATGAGTATAGAAGCAATACATGTGGCGAATTAAGAATAGCAAACGTTGGACAAAAGGTTGTTTTATCTGGCTGGGTTAACTCAATAAGAAAATTGGGCGGAATCACTTTTGTTACATTGAGAGATAATTATGGAATCGCGCAGATTTTAGTACGTGATGAGAATTTAATGGCAGACATCTGTAAAGAAACAGTCATCAAAGTTGAAGGAATTGTTGCAGAAAGAGAAAGCAAAAATCCTAAAATGCCAACTGGAGATATTGAAGTTTTAGCAAGTTCTCTTGAAATTTTAGGAAAATCCCAACCAATATTGCCCTTTGAAATCAGTGACAGCAATAACACAAAAGAAGAATTGAGATTGAAGTACAGATATCTTGATTTAAGAAATCCAGACCTTCATTCAAATATTATTTTGCGTTCAAAAGCCGCAACATTCATTAGAAATAAAATGGTTGAATTGGGCTTTACTGAATTCCAAACACCAATTTTGACAAGTTCTTCGCCAGAGGGCGCTCGAGACTTCCTTGTGCCAAGCCGACTTAACCCCGGCAAATTCTACGCACTTCCACAATCCCCACAACAATTCAAACAATTGCTTATGATTGCTGGATTTGATAAATATTTCCAGATTGCACCTTGTTTCCGCGATGAAGACGCTCGTGCAGATAGAAGCCCTGGTGAATTTTACCAGATGGATATGGAAATGAGTTTTGCAACACAAGAGGATGTCTTTGCAGTGATGGAAGAAGTACTTTACTCGACATTCAAGGCATTCTCAAATAAAGAAATAACTCCACCGCCTTTTGAAAGAATAAATTACAGTGAAGCAATTGACAAATATTGCTCAGATAAGCCAGATTTAAGAAACCCACTTATTATTGAAGATGCAACAAATATTTTCAAAAATACAGAGTTCAGCCTTTTTAATGATAAAACAATTAAGATGATTGTTGCCCCTACTGGCGATAGACCTCGTAGTTTTTACGACAGCTTAAACAAATTCATTCAAGATAATGAAGGCAAGGGTCTTTGCTGGTTAAAACTCAATGAAGAAAGTGAATTGACTGGTTCAATAGTTAAATTCTTAAATGATGAAGAAAAATCAGCAATGTTAAGCAAAATTAAAACTGGCGAAAGCGCATTATTTATTGCCGATAGTAAAAGCAAAGTTGTTCGCCTTGCTGGGCTTTTACGCAACAAATTAGGCGATGAACTTAACTTAATAGATAAAAACAAATTCCACTTCTGCTGGGTTATTAATTTCCCATTCTTTGAGTGGGACCAAGATAATAATTGTATCGCATTCTCTCATAACCCATTCTCAATGCCACAAGGCGGAATGGATGCACTTTTAAATCAAAATCCACTTGAAATTTTAGCATATCAATATGACGTTGTTCTAAATGGTGTAGAATTAGCAAGCGGTGCTGTCCGTAATCACAATCCAGAAATAATGGTAAAAGCCTTTGAAATGGCGGGCTATGATAGAGACATAGTGGAAAATAAATTCCCTGCCCTATTTAATGCTTTCTCTTACGGTGCCCCTCCCCATGCTGGAGCAGCATTTGGCTTTGATCGCGTTATTATGTTTTTGGCAGGAACAGACATCATCAGAGATGTTATTGCGTTCCCATTCAACAAAAATGCACAAGACCTATTGATGAGCGCACCAAACGAAGTAACTGAAAAACAATTAAAAGATATTTCTATAAAAATAGATCTTAAATAGGAGAAATGATGAAAAGAACGCAAATATATGAATTAAACAAAAAGTATAAAGATTTTGCCAATAAGCAAGTAAAAATTGCTGGCTGGGCAAGAACCGTTCGCGATTCAAAATCAATAGGTTTTATTGAACTAAATGATGGCACTTTTAAAGGTTGCCAAGTTGTTTTACAGAAAGATAAAATTGCCAATTTCGAAGATGTGATAAAGCAATTAACGGGAACCGCATTTGAAATCATTGGCACCGTTGTTTTAACTCCTAATGCAAAGCAACCTTATGAAATCAATGCGATAGAGATAGTTATAACTGGGCCATGCGAATCAGATTTCCCTATGCAGAAAAAAGGTCATTCTTTTGAATTTTTAAGAGAGCACAACTATCTTCGTCCGCGCACAAATACTTTCAATGCAGTGTTTAGAATTCGTTCAACAGCCGCATTTGCAATCCACAAATTTTTCAATGAAAAGGGATTTGTATATGTAAATACTCCAATCATCACAGATAGTGATTGCGAAGGTGCGGGTTCGATGTTCCAAGTGACAACACTTGACTTAGACAAAGTTGCATCAACTGGAAAACTTGACTATTCAAAAGATTTCTTTGGCAAAAAAGTTTTTATGACTGTTTCCGGTCAAATTGATGAAGAGCCATTTACTCATGCCTTTGGGAATACATATACTTTTGGACCAACATTCCGTGCGGAAAATTCAAATACTTCTCGCCATGCTGCTGAATTCTGGATGATGGAACCAGAAATGTGTTTTACAGACTTGAATGGCGTTATGGACAACGAAGAAGAAATGTTGAAATATGTTATAAGTTATGTTGTGGAAAAATGCCCTGACGAATTGGAATTTTTGAACAAATTTGTTGATACAACCTTAATTGATAGATTGAAAAATATAATAAACAACAAGTTTGTAAGGCTTGATTACACAGAAGCAATCAAAATCCTTGAAAAAACGAATAAAAACTTCGAATTCCCTATAAAGTGGGGCATCGATTTACAAAGCGAACACGAGAGATATATTACTGAAGAAGTCTACAAGAAACCAGTTTTCTTAATCAACTATCCAAAAGAAATAAAAGCGTTTTATATGCGCTTAAATGATGATGGGAAGACAGTTGCTGCCGTCGACCTACTTGTTCCGGGAATTGGAGAACTAATGGGTGGAAGCCAAAGAGAAGAGCGCCTAGACAAGTTATTGGCTCGTATGAAAGAGTTCGGATTAAATGAGAAAGATTATTCAAACTACATCGACACGCGTCGCTACGGGGCAAATAAGCACGGGGGTTACGGCCTTGGCTTCGAAAGATTAATAATGTACATTACAGGAATTTCAAATATTAGAGATGTTGAATTTTGCCCTAGAACAATCGGTGGAATTTAATAAATTAAATAAAAAAACACAGCTAAGCTGTGTTTTTGTTTTTGCCAAATTAATTAGTAAATTCTGCGATGCGATAGCCTTTCTTTGCTCTTTCTTTTTCAATCAATTCAGATATCATTGCCCTAACCCTATATGGATCTTTAACTCTAATTAAATACACCTTATCTGTGCTGTTTACGTTGCAATACAATATTAAAGTCCCAGTGCCAAACATCCTATTTGTAAAAGTTGCTTCTACAGAAATATCATATATTCTATAAAGATTGATTTCTTCTTGCTGAATAGATAAGAACCCTATTGAGCTAAAAAGTTTTAACCAGCTACCTTCTTTTTCTACTAAAAAATACCTAGTAAAAGACCATGGCAATCCGCACCACCTTTTTCTATCATGCCACAATATTTTTGTATTTTCTCCAAATTGTTTTTCCATACAATCTCCTATACATTTTTATTATATCATACATTTTTTCTAATGTAAATATATTTAATTTCGTGTTTCTTTGAAAAAATCTTTTAAGATTTGTGAGCAGTCGCTTTCCAATATTCCACCTTCAACATCAAGATTATGATTTAAGCTATTCCCAACGCTCTGTATTAATTCATTCTTGTTCATATTTGTTTTATTGTCGCTCGCTCCAAAGCATAATTTCTTAATTCTAGCATTTAAAATAGCGCCGTAGCACATTAAACAAGGCTCCAATGTTACATAAATTTCGCAATCTTGCAGTCTCCAACTCTTCAATTTTTTACATGCCTTATTTATTGCAATTATCTCGGCGTGATTAAGTGCATTCTGCGTCTTTTCTCTCTTGTTATACCCCTTAGAAATTATCTTTCCATCTTTGACTATGATAGCACCAATTGGCACTTCTCCCTTTCTGCTCGCCAGTTTTGCCATTTCTAAGGCGACATTCATACATTGTTCTTTGTTCATATTTTACATATTATGCCATTCGGAACTTTTTGTCAAATTTTATTGCTTTATTTTTTTGCTTATGCTACGATATCAATATACAGAAGGATAAGGTGAAATATGAAATTTTTATTAACAGGTTTTGAAGAATTTATGGCAGGAAATGGCATCTGGATTGTTATTGGTGTATTGGCAGCAGCATTAATCGTAACAGTTGTTTTCTTAATATTAAATATTTTGAAAGCAAAGAAAATTGAAAAAGCCGAGGCTGCGAATAAACCAATGGAAGAAATTATTATTGAAAAAGAAGAAAAGCCAGCAGAGCAAGTAATTATTCCAACGGTAGAGGAAAAACTTGCAGAAATTAAACCGATAAAAAAAGCAACTACCCGAAAGCTCAAAAAAGTTACAGAAATTAAAGATGAGAAAAAAGCAGAATCTCCAAAAACAGTGTATGGAATTACCTACGATAAAGAAGCTCGTGAATGGGTGGTAAAAAAATCTGGTGCAAGTAGAGCATCAAAAAGGTGTGCAACAAAAGCAGAAGCCATGAAAGTTGCAGAAAAACTTTCAGAAACAAGTAATTCTACTTTAAGAGTTCATAAAAAAGACGGGAAATTTCAAAAACAATAATAACTAACAGAGACACTTCTCTGTCTTTATTTTCTGCACAAAAAATGAAAAACGAAATAAACGCTTTTATTCGATGGGAAGTTTTGTCGTTTTTTGTCAAGTAATAATTTATTATCACTTTAAACAAGTCTTTAGTTTGACAACTTATCTTTTTATGCTGTATAATCATTTTTAGTTAAGGAAAAAAATTGAAAAAAGACGGAAATATAAATTACATAAAAAAGGTTAATGTATATAGGCCTGGAGTGCCTCTTTGGGTAAACATTTTACTCAAATCGATTTTTATCACGTTTATAATCTGTTGCTTGTTTGTCGCTGTCTTTTCTTTCATTTATATTTGCACTCCTGTGTCTGGAAAGTCCATGTTGCCAACATTAAACGCTCAATGTTATGATGAAAATGGAGCCAAAATCGAAGACGCAATGCCGGACTCTGTTTATATTAATAGATTCGCTAGTTATGATTATGGAAACATAATTGTTGTAAATAACCCAACCTCATCAACAACAAGCAAATATGTGATCAAGCGCTTAATCGCCAAGGGAGGAGACAAGGTTGCAGTTGTCCCAGTAACAGATGAGATAAGCGAATTAAATCGTACATACAAAATCTTTTTAATAAAAAGTGGAACAAATCAAACAACAATCCTTGAAGAACCATATCTTGCAGAGCGAACTTCTTTATTAAAAACCTATCAAAATCTACAAAGTTATCAAATTGAGCACCCGGAAGATTTTGTTTCAGAAGAAAACAGTATTTATGGTATAATAAATTATCTCATAATTGAAGAAGATGAATTCTTTTACTTAGGAGATAATAGGTCAGATAGTACAGACTGTTCTAAATATGGCCCAGTTAAAAAAGAAAAATATGTAGGCAGGGTTGACATAATTGCTTATGAAAGCACAAATAATTTTAGTCAAATTTTCCTACATTTCTGGCATAAAGTTTTTGGTTAAGGAGTATGTATGAAAATAATAGTTACAACCGACAGCACATCAGATTTACCTAATAATATTTTGGAGAGAGAATGCATAGAAACTATGCCACTTTTTGTTAATCTCGAAGAGTGTGAATACCAAGATGGAAAAGACATTTCGATAGAAGAAATCTTTGCGTTTGTTAAAAAAACTGGCAAACTGCCAAAGACGGCAGCAAGGAGCACATACTCTTACAAAGAATTATTTGAAAGCGCTTTGAAAAAGTATTCAGCAGATGCAATTATTCACATCTCTCTTTCTGCCGAATTTTCATGCTCTTATGCCAATGCCAAAAACGCCGCTGAAGAATTGGGCAGCGTATATGTTTTAGATTCCCGCTCTCTTTCATCTGGATGCGGGCTGCTTGTTTTATCGGCTTGCGATAAAATCAGAGAAGGCAAAGATATTAAGGTTATCTTAGAGGAATTAAATAATGAAATACCAAAAATTCAAGCATCATTTATTATAAGCGACCTTTCATATCTTTACAAAGGTGGAAGGTGTTCAAGCATAGCGGTGTTTGGCGCAAACATTTTAAGAATAAAGCCAAAAATTAAATTACTTAATGGTAAGATGGACGTTGATAAAAAGTACATGGGTAAATATGAGACAGTAATATTGAAATATGTTGAAGATTTAATAGAAGATTATTCAGAAGTAGACACGACTCGTGCATTTATCACATTCACATCCAACGATGATAATTTAAATAATAAAATAAAGGAATTATTAACAGCCGCCGGATTTAAAGAAATTATTGTAAACTTTGCGGGCTCAACAGTTGCCAGTCATTGTGGAGAAAATTGTTTAGGAGTGTTATTCATATCAAAAAAAGACATCAATTGATGTCTTTTATTTTCGTCTTTATATCTTTGCCCTTTTGGCGCATTTCTTTTAAATATTCTGCAAGTGATCTATTTTTATTGTTGGTGTTTTTTAAAATTTTATTGCTCATTAATTGCGCAATTCTTGTCTTTAATGATAAATTTTCTTCTTTTACTTTGTTTTGAATAACTTTTAGTTTGGAATTTTCTTCCGAAATCTGCTCAATCATTTGCTCTGATCTTTTCAATTGAATAAGGGTTTTTTGTAAAGTCTCATTCGCAAATTGGGCTTCGCTGACCAGCCCTTGTTCCAAGCCTTCTGCGGCACTTTTTTTCACCAACTTGATTAATCCTAAAAACAAGCTGTTTATATCTGAGTCTGTAAGTTTTCTTTCTCCCGGCCTTTTCATATAAATTACATTTTCTTTGGCTTTTTCTTTTTTGGAGGACAACCCCTCGATCTTCAATCTTTGCATGCAATTGTCATAAAGTTTTTTGTTGTTTTTAAT
>CAYJAO010000032.1:0-157 GCA_964368355.1 uncultured Lachnospiraceae bacterium
TTGCTTATATATATAAGGGAATAATGCCTGCAGATACATCTATAACATTGATTGATGGAACAAAAGGAATTGCAGAACGAGCATTTTCCTTACAAACCAATTTAAAGTCAATAACAATTCCTAACAGTGTGACAAACATTGGAGATGATGCTTTCAA
>CAYJAO010000032.1:257-6783 GCA_964368355.1 uncultured Lachnospiraceae bacterium
TTATTGTACCAGTTTAACTTCAATAACAATTCCTAACAGCGTTACAAGTATTGGAGATGATGCTTTCTCTGATTGTTTCTATTTAACTTCTATAACCTTTGGAGAAAATAGTCAATTGACAAGTATTGGAGATCGGGCTTTCGAAAATTGTTCCAGTTTAACTTCTATATCCATTCCAAGCGGTGTGACAAGTATTGGAGATGATGCTTTCAATTATTGTACCAGTTTAACTTCAATAACAATTCCTAACAGCGTTACAAGTATTGGATATAGTGCTTTCGAAAATTGTACCAGTTTAACTTCAATAATAATCCCAAGCAGTGTGACAAACATTGGAGCTTTTGCTTTCTCTGGTTGTTCAAACTTAACAACAATGATAATGAAAGGCACTGCCCCGCCAACTCTTGTGAGTATAAGTGCAATCAGCTCGGCGACAACAAAAATATTCGTTCCAAGTTCAAGCTTAAATGCTTATAAATCAGCGACAAATTGGTCGACATATGAAAGCAAAATTTTTGCCGGCGACCATTTAATATACTTGACTTTTGAATTCGATTCTATAACAAATTCTTACACAGTAACAAATTGTGATACTAGCGCAACAAATGTTGAAATTCCGGCGACCTACGACGATGGAATAAACGGAAGCCATCCTGTTACCAAAATTGGAGATCGGGCTTTCTCTAATTGTTCCAGTTTAACTTCTATAGCAATTCCAAGCGGCGTTACAAGTATTGGAGATTTTGCTTTTTCTGGTTGTACCAGTTTAACTTCTATAGATGTTGACCCAAATAATGCTTATTATAAAGATGACGGGAATAATATGGCTTTATTATCAAAAGACGGAACTATTTTTTACCAATATGCCATTGGGAACTCTAATATTTCATATGCCATTCCAAGCGGCGTTACAAACATTGGAGATTCGGCTTTTGAAGATTGTTCCAATTTGACTTCTATAACTATTCCAAACAGCGTTACAAGTATTGGAGATTGGGCTTTCTCTAATTGTTTCTATTTAACTTCTATAGCAATTCCAAACGGTGTGACAAGTATTGGATCTCAAGCTTTCTCTTATTGTACCAATTTAACTTCTATAACAATTCCAAATAGTGTTGCAAGTATTGGAAATTTTGCTTTTGGTTCTTGTCCCCGTTTAACTTCGATAAATGTTGACTCCAATAACATATATTATACTTCCATAGCTGGCGTTTTATACAATAAAGAGTGTACAACTTTAATCACATATCCTGCTGGAAAAACAGCAACAAATTATGATATTCCAAGCAGTGTTACAAGTATTGGAAATGGTTCATTTAGAAGTTGCCTTTCATTAATTTCAGTTAATATTCCGGGGAGCGTTACAAGTATTGGGCATTATGCTTTCTTTGGTTGTATAAGCTTAACTGAAGTGACTTTTTTGGCAGGAAGTTCTCTTCAAACTATTGGAACTTGGGCTTTTTATGGTTGTTCAAACTTAATATCAATAATAATTTCTGAAGGAGTTGCAATTATTGAAGATTATGCTTTTCAAAATTGTACAAACTTAACATCAGTAACAATCCCAAGCAGTGTTACTAATATTAAAGTTTATTCTTTCGATAACTGTTCCAAGTTAACAACCATGATAATGAAAGGCTCTACCCCACCGACTCTTGTAAACACATACTCTATTAGCACCGCAACAACAAAAATCTATGTACCGTTATCAAGCTTAAATGCTTATAAATCAGCGACAAATTGGTCGACTTACTCAAGTAAAATCTATGCTGACCCTACAACATATTTAACATTTGAATTCGATTCCTCAACAAATTCTTACACAGTAACAGGCTGTGATTCAATTGTTACAGAGGCTGAAATCCCTTCAATATATGACGATGGAGTAAATGGAGTGTATCCGGTCACTAAAATTGGAGATTCTGCTTTCTTTAATTGTTCCAGTTTAACTTCCATAACCATTCCAAGCGGCGTTACAAACATTGGAGATTGGGCTTTCTCTGGTTGTTCCAGTTTAACTTCTATAGCAATTCCAAACGGTGTGACAAGTATTGGATCTCAAGCTTTCTCTTATTGTACCAATTTAACTTCTATAACAATTCCAAATAGTGTTGCAAGTATTGGAAATTTTGCTTTTGGTTCTTGTCCCCGTTTAACTTCGATAAATGTTGACTCCAATAACATATATTATACTTCCATAGCTGGCGTTTTATACAATAAAGAGTGTACAACTTTAATCACATATCCTGCTGGAAAAACAGCAACAAATTATGATATTCCAAGCGGTGTGACAAACATTGAAAATTGGGCTTTCTATCCTTGTTCCAGTTTAACAACTATGATAATGAAAGGCACTACCCCGCCAACTCTTGTGAGTACAAATGCAATCAGCACAGCAACAAAAAAAATTTATGTCCCAAGCGTTAGCTTAAATGCTTATAAATCAGCGACAAATTGGTCGACATATGAAAGCAAAATTTTTGCCGGCGACCATTTAATATACTTGACTTTTGAATTCGATTCCTCAACAAATTCTTACACAGTAACAAATTGTGATACTAGCGCAACAGGTATTGAAATCCCTTCAACTTATGAGGGCCTGCCAGTCGTAGGAATATCGGCAACCGCCTTTTCCGGTTGTGCAAATTTAGTTTCAGTAAGTATTCCGGAGAGTGTGACAAACATTGGAAATTCAGCTTTTTATGGCTGTACAAGTTTAGTATCAGTAACAATTCCGGAAAATGTAACTGCAATCGGCAATTTCGTATTTTCCGACTGTACAAATTTAGAATCTGTCACTTTTGACGGCACAAGTCAGCTCGAAACAATCGGTAGTCAAGCATTCAATAACTGTACAGACCTCACCTCAATTACTCTTCCAAGCACAGTGACAAACATTGGCAGTGCGGCATTCTTCGGCTGCTCCAGTTTGCAATCAATCAACATTCCAAGCGGTGTGACAATAATTGAAACATCCACCTTCTACAACTGCTTCAACTTAGAATCTGTCACATTCGACGGTGTCAGTCAACTCGAAACAATCGGTAGTCAAGCGTTCATCAACTGTATCAGTCTTGAAGAAATAACAATCCCTGAAAATGTAAACAGCATTGGCTCACATGCTTTCTACAACTGCAACGAGTTAACAACAATTACAATTCCAAGCGAAGTTACAACAATCGGCGAGGGTGCTTTCGCAAGCTGTTCCTCTTTGATTTCTATAACCGTCGAATCGGGAAATGTCAACTTTATTTCAGAAAACGGAGTCTTATTCAACTCCGGCAAGACAACATTAATCGCCTACCCTGCTGCAAAAACAGGAACTAGTTACACCTTTCCAAGCACTGTGACAACCATTGCCGCTTATGCTTTCAATGAAGCAAGCAATCTCACAGCAATCACCATCCCAAGTGGTGTCACCGGTATTGGCGATTACGCATTTTATGACTGTTCGAACTTAGAAACGATGAAAGTAAAATCAGAAACCGTGCCAGCTCTTGGAGTTAATGCCATAAGCTCTGCAACAACGGCAATTTATGTGCTTTGGACACAGTTGCCTGACTATCTGGAAGATTGGTCATATTATTCAGATATTATTTTTGCTGACCCAGAAACCTATTTAATCTACGAATTCGATACGGAAACAAATTCTTATACCTTAGTCAGCTGTTATTACGGTGCTGTAAATATCGTAATTCCGGCAGAATACAATGACGGCGTAAACGGACTTCACCCTGTTAAAAAAATCGGAGGATCTGTCTTTGCTCCCTGTGCGGATTTAGAGTCTGTAATAATTCCCGAAGGCATTATAAGTATTGGAGAGTGGGCTTTCTCTGAGTGTGACTTTGTATCTATTACAATTCCAAGTAGTGTAACAAGTATTGGAAATTATGCTTTCTCTAATTGTTCAAACTTAGAAACTCTAACTTTTGCCGAGGGAAGTCAATTAGAGAGTATTGGGAATTCTGTTTTCAATAATTGTATAAATTTGGAAACAATAACAATTCCAAGTAGTGTGACGAGTATTGGTAATAGTGCTTTCCAAAACTGCTCAAATTTAAGCACGGTAATTTTTTAAGAGGGAGTTGAAATAGAAAATTTCGGACAACAAGTATTTTACAGTTCAGGTCTAATCTCTATATCAATTCCGGCAAGTATAAGCTCCCTTAATATGACTTTTTTATCCTGCTCGAAATTAGAAACAGTAATTTTTGAAGAAGGAAGTTTGCTAGAAGCAATTGACAGTAGCGCTTTCTCAGGCTGTACGAGTTTGTCTTCCGTAGTATTTAAAACAGGAAGCAACCTTACAACTATTTTATACGGCGCTTTTTCTACTTGTTCAAACTTATCTTCAATTATTTTTGAAGGGGTAAGTCAATTAGAAACTATCAACGGCGGAGCTTTCGCCGGCTGTTCAAAATTGACATCAATAATAATTCCTGCTAGCGTCACAACAATTGATAATGGCGCTTTCTCCAACTGTACCGGTTTGATTTCCATAACCTTTAAATCTCCAACTCCAATATCAATAGACCCATTCGGTGGCTCTGGCATTGAAAGCAATGCAAACGCACTTATTTGGGTTCCAAGATTAAGCTTGACCGCTTATAAAGCCGCAGAGAATTTCTCCGAATATGCAACTAAAATATATCCTGAAACAGTTTTAGTCACTTTCAAAAATTCTGACGGAACTATAATTCAGGTAAACGGTCAAGACTCACAGGAAATGCCATACGGAACGGATGCAACTGCCCCAGCAGATCCAACCAGAACGGGATATATTTTCAGTCACTGGGCTGTTCCCTTCACAAGTGTAACTCATGATCTTATTGTCACACCAGAATATACTCCAATCACCTACTATGTCAGATATAACGCAAACGGCGGAACAGGCGAAATGTCCAACTCACAATTTTACTATGGTCAAGAAGGATCTTTGTCCGCCAATTTCTTTGTAAGAGAAGGTTACACATTCAATTTATGGACTATAAATGCAGACGGCACGGGTAGTTATTATTCTGATCAAAATTTGTTTATAGATGAAGCAACCGTTGACGGAACTATTATTGACCTTTATGCTAACTGGAATACAGTGTCATATGATATAACCTACGAATTAAACGACGGAGAAGTTAGTGGAAATCCGGCAATATATAACATTGAAACGAACACCTTCACCTTAGTTAATCCAACAAAAAATGGTTATATTTTCGACGGCTGGACTGGTACCGGCTTATCTGAAAAAACAACGACTGTCACAATCGAAAAAGGCAATTACGGAGATAGAAATTACACCGCAAATTGGGTCGCCCAATCATATAACATAACATATAATCTAGACGGCGGAACTGCCCAAGGAGCAAATCCGGCAACTTACACAGTTGAGGACGAAATAACTTTAGTTAACCCAACCAGAACGGGATATCTTTTCGCTGGCTGGACAGGAACCGGCTTAGAAGGAGCAACATATTACGTTACAATCAGTAACGGTATTGGCGACAGAACCTACACGGCAACATGGACGCAACAAACATTCTCTGTTGTTTTCGTTGATTGGAACAGCTCTCTTTTAGAAGAACAAACTGTTGCCTACGGAACACCAGCATCCGCTCCGAATAACAACCCAACGAAAGAAGGATATACATTCAGAGAATGGGATACAGATTTTTCAAATGTAACGGAGAACTTAACTGTCAGGGCTTTGTATGATACAACAACCTATTCAATCACTTACAATCTAAATGGCGGAACAGTCGCTTCGGCAACCCCAAACCCGGTTGGTTACACAGTTGAAAGTGACAACATAACCTTAGTTAATCCAACCAGACTCGGTTATACTTTCGCTGGCTGGACGGGAACAGATTTGTCAGAGCTGACAATGGAAGTAATCATTCTAAGTGGCAGTATGGGCGACAAAGTTTATACTGCAAACTGGGAAGCTGACCCATACTCAATTTCTTATGACTTAGCTGGCGGGATGTTTGATGGAGAGAATCCAAATCCAATAACCTACAATATTGAAACCAACACGTTCACTTTAATTAATCCAACTAAAAAAGGTTACACCTTCGATGGCTGGACAGGGTCTGAGTTGTCGAATAAAACAATTACAGTCACAATTCCAAAAGGCAGTATGGGCAACAGAACTTACACTGCCAACTGGAAAATCGACACATATACAGTCACCTATCAACTGAACGGCGGAACAATTAACGGCACTAATCCAACCGGGTACACAGTTGAAAGTGACACTTTAACTTTAATTAATCCAACTAAAGAAGGCTACATTTTTGCCGGCTGGACAGGTACTGATTTAGCAGATAAAACAATGAGCGTAACAATTCCAAACGACAGTACAGGAGACAGAACTTATACTGCCAACTGGGATGTTGACCCATACTCAATTTCTTATGACTTAGCCGGCGGAATGTTTGATGGAGAAAATCCAAATCCAATTACCTACAATATTGAAAGCGACACTTGCACTTTAATCAATCCAACCAGAACGGGATATATTTTCGACGGC
>CAYJAO010000033.1:0-6769 GCA_964368355.1 uncultured Lachnospiraceae bacterium
CATCATTATGTTAGCACATTTCATCGGTTACTCCAAATGATTTTTAGACTTTTTTAGATTTTTTTTGGGAAATTTTCTTATAAATCAATTTATACAGTTCGCAAATGGGCAAAATTACTGCTGATAGCCCTATACAAATCAACCAACCGACATAATTTACACCAACCAAATGCAAAATGCTATGAAGAGGTGTCAACACTGTAATTAATAGGATTACAATGCCAAATGTTAGCGAGAATAGCATCCACTTATTTTGAAAGATATTACTTTTAAATACGTAATCGTCTGTTCGAGCAGAAACTATATAGAACAATTGTACTATGTTGAAAGCATAAAACGCCATGGAGCGTGCAACAGACTCGCCAAACAAGCTCAGCCCAATCCAGTAGATACTTATTATAATGGCAGCTTGGACAATAGCAAAAACTGCCACATAAACACCATTACTGCCCCCCAATATGTGCTTTCCGGTTTTTCTAGGCTCTTGCATCATTATTTCTTTTTCGGGCGGTTCAAAACCAAGAGCTATCGAAGGAATACTGTCGGTAACAAGATTTATAAATAAAATGTGGACCGGTAATAGAAATATAAGATTTGGGAAGAAAATGGTGATAAATAAAATTGATAGTATCTCTGCTCCGTTTGCAGAAAGCAAAAATCTTACCGTCTTTTCTATATTTTTGTAAACCCTTCTACCCTCTTCAACTGCAATTATTATCGTGGCAAAGTTATCATCGGCAACAACTATATCCGCCGCCTCTTTTGAAATATCTGTACCAGTAATCCCCATACCAATTCCTATATCGGCTGATTTAATGCATGGAGCATCGTTGACCCCGTCTCCTGTCATTGCGACAATTTTGCCAAGTTTTCTATATGTTTGCACTATTCTTACTTTATTTTCTGGTGTGACACGCGCATAAACTTTTATCTTTTGTACGACTTTTAAAAATTCTTCATCAGAAAGCTTGTCTAATGCTGAACCGAGCATCACTTCACTCGTGCTTTTAGCAATCCCAAGTTGTTTGGCGATCTCAAACGCAGTATCTTTATGGTCGCCAGTAATCATAATTGGTATCATGCCGGCTTTAAAACACGATTTAACAGCACCAGCGGCTTCTTCTCGTGGAGGGTCAATCATGCCAGATAATCCAACGAATGTCATATTACGCTCTGCTTCTTCTGCATTGCCAACAGCGAAACCCAATACTCGAAGCGCTCTTTTTGCCATTCTTTCGCCAACGCACAATATCTTTTTTACCCCGTTTGCATCAAGTTCCAAGGTCTTCCCACCTACCATGATTTTGTCGCAACAGGCAAGGACCTCATCTAAGCCACCTTTTGTAAGCGAAACAACTTGTCCGTCAATTTCGTGAATGGTCGTCATCAACTTCCTGTGCGAATCGAATGAAAATTCATCCATTAATTTATATTTCGTTTGTAATTGATTTTTCAAATAACCATGCTGAGAGGCAAAATCGCATAGGGCCACTTCGGTGGGATCGCCTATCGCAACCGCATTTTGTACCGCACAAGTATTACACAAAGCCATAACCTTTAATATGTTTTGCAACTGTAAAGAAAATTCTTTCTTTGATATCTTATCTATCTTATATACTATTTCATCATTATCGTACACGGCACTGACCTTCATCTTATTTTCAGTTAATGTGCCAGTTTTATCTGAACATATAATTTGGCAGCAGCCAAGTGTTTCAATTGAATTTAAATTTTTAACTATCGCTTTTTTCTTTGCTAATCTAGAAACGCCAATCGACATGATAATTGTGACAACTGTCGATAAACTTTCTGGGATTGCAGCAACCGCAACTGCAACGGCGATCATAAAGGCTTCTGCATAATCTGCACCCGGTTTCACTGCTTCAAGCACAAACATCATAATGGTAATGATGGCAACTGCAATTGTTAAAAAAATCCCTAATTTTTTTAAATCCTTTTGAATAGGAGCCACCTGCTTCTCTTTCTGTTTCAACAATCCGGCAATTCTGCCCATTTCGGTCTGCATCCCAGTTGCAATTACTAAGCCATAACCTCTTCCATGCGTAACATTAGTCCCGCGATACCCCATATTTTTCCTGTCTGCTAATACCGTTCTTTCGTCTAATGTTTGGAATGTCTTTTCAACAGCAGTGCTTTCTCCCGTCAAAGAGGATTCGTCACATTTTAAGTGTATGGCTTCTAAAATCCTTAAATCTGCTGGAATAATATCGCCGGCCTCGATAAAAACGATATCTCCAACAACAACGTCTTTACTACTTATCTTCACCAACTGTCCGTCTCTGATTACTTTTGCTTCAGGTACTGACAATGTCTTCAAATTACGAATTGAATTATCCGCCTTTAATTCTTGCACAAAGCCTAAAATTCCGTTAAGCAAAACTATTCCAAAAATTATTCCGGCGTCTATTGCTTCTGAACTAGAATTACGCAAAACAGCCAAAATAATTGACACCACACCAGCAACAATTAAAACCAATATCATAACATCTATGAATTGCTTGAAAAATAAAAGAAATAAATTTCTTTTTTTGTCACTTTCTATAATGTTTTTACCATTGGAAATAAGCCTTTTTTCGGCTTCTTCTTTTACAAGACCGCCTTCCTTGCTCCCAACAGCAAGCAAACATTCTTCAACTCCCAATGCATGAAAATTACTCATATCTATAGGTTTACCAAAAAAATTATTTTTTTCAAAATAATTTATAAGCTTTCATTATCTGTTGTTGCCACAGTCAATACAAATATTGATTTTACTTTTGCTTTTTTAAGCGCAATTGCGCAGTGATCGACGGTAGAACCTGTTGTTAGGACATCATCAATTAAGACAATATTTTTACCCTTTAATAAACTTTTATCTTGAATTTGAAAAGCGCCCTCCAAATTATCTTGCCTTTCTTGAAAGCTTAAATTGGTTTGCGTCTCCGTGTTTTTTATTCTTATTAAGTTGTTCGCCATGACAGAAACATTGATTAATTTTGACAACTCATTTGCTAATAATTCCGATTGATTAAACCCTCTTTTTTTCTGTCTTTCCTTAAAAAGTGGAACTGGAATTAAAAAGTCAATATTTTCAGTTTTGTTTTTTATTTCTTGATACGACCTCTTCATCAACTTTGCTAAAGGTTTCGATAAATATTTTTTGCCGTTATATTTCAAATTTTGTATAGCCACTGCAACTTTATCTTTATAAATTAACGGTGCACGAGCAATATCAAAATTTCTTTTTATATTTTTACACGACATGCAATATTTAGCAAGAGAATAAATTGGACTCCCACACTTAAAACAATATTGAGCATTCCAAGGGGCATCTTTTTCGCATTTGTCACATAGACAATTTTCACCATCACTGACCTCTTCGCCACAAAAAATACAAGTTATATCGCTTGGATATAATTTTTCCAATATTTTATCGAAAAATTCCTTAATTTCGCCCACTTCTATTCTCCATATAAGAGTTTCATCTTTTGCCCTTCTTCTACAAGAAAATCTTTTAATAACGTATATCTTTTTGCTGTATGTGTATTTTTTATCATTCGAATTAGGGCTGCTTTTTGCCCAACCAATACAACCATTTTCTTTGCTCTAGTAACTGCTGTGTATATCAAATTCTTTGTTAATATAAGTGGAGGCCCGCCAACAACTGGAATAACAACCACGTCAAATTCTGAACCTTGGCTCTTATGTATTGTAATGGCATATGACAAAACAATTTGACTCAATTCGCTACGAGGATAGACTATCTTTTTCTTATCATCAAATAGAACTTCCACTTCACCAACTTGTGTATTGATTGCTGAAATTGTGCCAATATCTCCATTAAAAACACCCATTCCGCCTTCTTCAAGAATTGTATTTTCTATTTTTCTTGTCCAACTCAAATTATAGTTGTTCGCAATTTGCATAACCTTGTCGTTTTCTCTTAAAATCATAGAGCCAACTTTTAATTCCCTCTTATTAAAAGAAGGTGGATTTATTCTGGCCTGCAATTCAGCATTTAAATTTTCAACGCCACAAACTCCTGCTTTTAATGATGCAAGCACTTGTATTTTTGAAGAATCTACCTTTAAAAATTTTGGTATTCTCTTTGTTGTCAATTCAATCACAGAATCGAAAGCTCCTTCTACACTATCTTTTTGTTCAAAGAAGAAGTCACTGTTCTTATTATCTAAAAGAGGCATCTCCGATTTGTTAATTAAGTGAGCATTTGAAACAATCAAACTATTTCCTTCTTGACGATATACCTTTGTCAATTCAGCCACTGGTATCATTTCACTCGCCAAAATATCTGCTAATACATTGCCAGCGCCAACACTTGGCAATTGATCTTTATCTCCAACGAGTATCAATTTTGCCCCGCGCGCAATGGCTTTCAATAAACTATTCATAAGGCTAACATCAACCATAGAAACTTCATCAACTATCATAACATCGCATGGCAAAGGATTGGCATCGTTATAAACAAACATTCCTTTATTTTGCCTAAAATCTATTTCAAGTGCACGATGAATAGTACTTGCTGTTTCGCCAGTTGCTTCGCCTAATCTTTTTGCCGCACGCCCCGTTGGAGCAAGTAAATAAGTTCTTTTTCTGAGCATTTTAAATATTTCGAGTATGCAAGAAATAATTGTTGTTTTGCCCGTGCCGGGTCCACCAGTTATAATACTTACCCCCGAATTAACTGCTGTGCGTATGGCATTTTTTTGATCTTCATGGAATGTTAATTTATTCCTTTGTTCAAAAACCTTTATTTCATCTTCAACATTCAGTTTGATATCTATACCAGAAGCATTTAATAATGCTAATTTCGCACCAATCGCCCTTTCGGTATTGTACATTTTTGCATTGGCAATTAGCTCTTTTTTATCTTTCCAAAAAAGTTTAATGACGCTTTCTTTTACTAAAATATCGTAGACCTTTGCGCTGATTTGACAACATTCTTCAAATTCCAATTTAAGCAATCTACTGAGCATGTTATCAATTTGCGCACGATATTGAAAAGTATGCCCTTCTCGTTCCTCTGCTGTATCGAGCAAATGTAAAATCCCAGCCCTCACTCTAAATTCACTATTGCGTGCAATGCCCATATTCATTGCTATGTCATCTGCACTTTTAAAGCCTACTCCCCTTATATCTTCTACGAGTCTATACGGATTGTTTTTAACTATTTCAATTGTTGCTCCGCGATAAAATTCATAAATTTTTATCGCTAAATTCGACGAAATATTATACGCCTGCAAAAAAATCATAGCATTTTGCATTTCTTTTACATCTAAAAACGATTGGGAAATAATCTCTATTTTTTTCTTTGAAACCCCACGAACGGCCAGTAATTTTTCAGGATTGAATTCAATCACTTCAAGAGTATCTATGCCGAATTTATCAACTATTGCTTGTGCAGTCACTGGACCAATACCTCTTATGAGTCCACTTGAAAGATATTTTACGATTCCCTTTTGCGTTCTTGGTGCGACTGTTTCATATTTTTCTACACTAAACTGCTCGCCATATTTTGATGGATTAAAATCCCCTTGTATTTTTAGCGCTTCGCCGACATTTATATTTAAGAATTTACCTACTATTGTAATAGTGTCTTCTGGTGCAGAAAAAAGGGCTACTGTATAACCGTTTTCTTCGTTTCTAAACTTTATGTTTTCAACAATGCCTTCTATCTCAACCATTTATTTAATTTTACCCCACTTTTAATTTAAAACAAAACAATTATTAACTCAAAAACTCTTTTATTCAACTTTTCGACACTCTTCGTAATTTTTTGCAAAGCACATATTGCTATAATTAAAGTATGGAAACTTCAAACATAATTTTTGATAAAAACATATTTGAAAAGGCATGCGAATACTTAAAACAATTCAATAAAGTGCTTATTTTAACTTCACCCATTCCACGTGACCAGTACCTTCAACGATTTGCTAATGTACTAAACGAAAACAAAATAACATCTTGGGCTTATTCTCTAGGTTCACATCTGATTTGTGATAATGATGCGATCTTAAAAACCTGTGCAAAAGTAAAAGGTGCAGATATTATCGTCGCCTTAGGAACTGGAACAATTGCAGATATTGCAAAATTGTCAGCAAAAAAACTCAATCTGCCATACTGCGTCATGCCAACCGCAATAACTCACTACGGCATTTTTAACGATGTTGCCTTGCTAAATAATAATGGAATAGTTGAGATTATAAAAACAGAGAAGCCAAGCAGAGTATTTCTCGATGAAAACATAATCAAAAAGAGCCCAGAACGCTTTATAACTTCGACGCTGTCCTTTGCCTTATCATTGCTTGAACAACATTTCGCTCTGTCGGCGCAAAGGAAACTTTTTGGAGAATGTGAAACAGATTTAAATTTGTTTTTAGAAAAGATAAAAAAGATAGAAGAATTAGTAAACTGGATAGCCCTTTCAAAAGATTTTGCGCTTCTAAATCTTATGGACTATATAATAGATATCTCAAATATTTGCGAAGAGCAACATATTTCAAACTCAATAATGTATGCCAGCATGCTAAACTGCTCAACTCTTAAAAACAATTTTGGTGAAAAATGCTTATTGACTTCAACGATACTCTTAAAAGTCTATAATTCTTTTTTCAATCAAAATGTTATAATAATAAAAAATATTCCAGAAATTGAAAAAGTGATGAAGATATATGGAAAAATATCAAAAAACAATGTTTTTTTTGAAGAATATATTAAAAAAACACAATTTTATTTAGGCAAAGATATACAA
>CAYJAO010000034.1:0-6766 GCA_964368355.1 uncultured Lachnospiraceae bacterium
TAGTTAATCAATACTGCGTAAAAAACAATTTTTTACATATTTTTGTGCGATATTTTTTGCTTCCAGAAACGTATTTTTTGAGTGTGGGATTTTTATGATTTTATCATCAACTGGATTATATTTTTGTATTGCATAACTTTTTGCCCCGGCTATTGTTTTGGCAATTTCTTCAATATCTTGTACGGTTATATCTGGGGAAAAAGTTGTTCTAAATTCATAATCTATGCCGCTGTTCATGATTATATTAATTGATTTTTTTATGTCTTCAATATCAAAATCTCTTTCTATTATTTCTTTGTACTTTTTTAAGTCGGTTTTTATATCCATAGCAACAAAATCAATCAGTTTTTCACTCAATAATTGTTGCAAAAATTTAGGATTTGTGCCGTTTGTATCTAATTTTACTTTATAACCTAGTGCTTTTACTTTTTCTATAAAAGGCTTTATGTCGGCGTGTAAGGTTGGCTCTCCTCCGCTTATAACTAGGCTGTCAAGCATGCCTTGCCGTGATTGTAAAAATTTAAGAACTTCATCTTCAGATATTGTTTCTTTTGCATCCCCTTCAATAAGTTGATGGTTATGACAATACCAGCAATTAAAATTGCAACCGAAAGTGAATACTACGGCTGCAATATTTTCTGGATAATCTACAAATGAATTTTTTATAAAACCTGCAAATCTCACAGTTTCTCCTTTACGAAATTTGGTCTTTTTTGATTACGAATTTTTTACGCAAATCATATTCTTCACGCTTGCATTCGTTATAGTCTTGAACCATTCTCAAATAGCCGACAACTCTGCTCCAAACTTCTGTTTTTTTGCCACATTCTGGGCATTCAAAATGCTCGCCAGCAATATAGCCGTGGTCTTCACAAATACTAAAAGTTGGCGTAATTGAAATGTATGGCATCTTTGAATTGCTAAAGATTTTTTGAATTAACTTTTTACAAATTTCTTTATCTTCAATTTTTTCACCTAGGTACAAGTGAAGAACTGTTCCACCGGTATAAAGCGATTGCAGTTCATCTTGCAAGCGAACAACTTCAAAAATGTCATCAGTATATTCAACTGGAACTTGTGTTGAGTTAGTATAGCAAACTTGCTCTTTTCCTGCTGTTATGATATTAGGGAAGCGTTTTTTATCTATCTTTGCAAGCCTTGCGCTTGTCCCCTCTGCTGGTGTCGCTTCAAGATTATAACTGTGCTCTGTTTCTTTTTGATATTCAACCATCTTTTCGCGAAGGTGTAACATAACACGTTTTGAGAATTCTTGTCCAAAATCTGTTGTTATATTTTCATCTTTGCCAAACAAATTCATTATTGCTTCATTCATTCCAACGATACCAATGGTGTTGAAGTGATTTGCCCAATATGAGCCAGAACGTTTTTTAACATCACGAAGATAGAATTTGCAGTAAGGATATAGTCCTCCTTCTGTTTGTCTTTCAATAACTTTACGTTTTATTTCAAGAGAATCTTTTGCTGAATCTGCCAATTTGTCCAAACGTTGCATAAATTCTTCTTCATTTGATGAAAGGTATGCAATTCTTGGAAGATTGATTGTAACAACGCCAATTGAGCCCGTCAATGGATTTGAACCAAACAACCCACCACCACGTTTTTTCAACTCGCTAACATCCAGTCTTAATCTGCAACACATTGAAACAGCATCCTCTGGTGAAAGGTCTGAAGTCACATAGTTTGCAAAGTAAGGAATTCCGTATTTGCAGGTCATTTCCATAACTTTGTCAATAACTTCACTATTCCAATCAAGTTCTTTTGTCACGTTGATTGTTGGAATTGGGAAAGTGAACACTCTGCCTTTGCTATCGCCTTCCAACATAACACCACAAAATGCTTTGTTAAATATATTCATTTCCTCTTGATAGTCGCCGTAGGTTGTATCTTGTGGTTGTCCACCGATTATAACTGGTTGGTCTTTTAATGTCTTTGGTACTTTTATATCTAATGTCACATTTGAGAATGGACATTGGAAGCCAACGCGTGTTGGAACATTCATATTAAATATAAACTCTTGAAGGGCTTGTTTCACTTGTTTATATGTAAGGTTATCGGCACGAATAAAAGGTGCACAATATGTATCGAAACTGCTCCAAGCCTGTGCTCCTGCTGTTTCCCCTTGAGTTGTAAAAGTTGCGTTTACAACTTGCCCCAAAAAGGAACGAAGATGTTTTGGTGGAGAGGAACTAACTTTTCCCGCTACCCCAGTAAATCCGTCAACTAAGATTGCTCTTAAATCCCAGCCAACGCAGTAAGCACCGAAAAAGCCAAGGTCGTGAATATGTATTGCACCACTAGTATGAAGGTCTCTGATATTATTAGGATAGACTTCGTTTAGCCAATAACTTTTTGTGAAAGCCTCACGAACGTAGTTGTTTAGTCCAGCTATACTACGCTGCATGTTTGCATTTTCCTTAACCGCCCAATCGCGTTCACTTAAATATTTGTCAAACATGTCTATTGTTGCACCGATTAAGGCGTTATTTTCTCTTGCCTGTTTTCTTTTTTCACGGTATAAAATATATGACTTTGCCACCTGAGCATGTCTGTTCTCAATTAAAACCTTTTCTACGCAGTTTTGAATTTCTTCAACTGTTGGAATTTTAGAACCTAATTTTTTTTCAAGTTCAACAACAACCTCTTCTGCAAGTTTTTGTGCGGTGTCTCTATCGTTACCTCCGCAAGCACGTGCTGCTTTAAAGATAGCATCCGTTATTTTATTTACATTGAAATCTTGAAATGTACCATCCCTTTTATAAACTTGTGTTATCATTTTTTCTCCTTTTATTTGGTATAGTCACTTAAGCACCCCAATCTATATATAGTTTTCGTGGCTATATTTTTATGCTACCACAACACAATATATTGTGCCAAACGTTTTTTGCTTATTTTCTTAAAATTTTTTATTTTTGTTAAAATGACACAAAAAAATATTTATAAAAAAAATGACTTTGTTCTCTATTAGTAGAGAGTATACAAAAAATGTAGAATTTCACTTCTGTACAAATTCGTTAAGCAAAATTTTTTAATTTACAAAAGATTTGTAACAATTTATGCAGTATTTTGTTTTTGTTGGTTGTCAAATTTCGACAAACTTCGGCATATAAATAATTGCAACGAGGTAAATATGATTTTTGAGAACTTTATAACTTTTATTAATAAGATTTTGGTCTTTTCGTCTTTTGTGAATTCCGCATCAGGCTTTCCTAAACCGCTTACTCCAGAGGAGGAAAAAGAATATTTTGCAAAATTTAAAAACGGAGACAAGGAAGCAAAAGATAAATTAATAAACCACAATCTTCGTTTAGTCGCACATATAGTTAAAAAATATTCAGGTGCTGGAGAGGCTGATGACCTTATTTCAGTGGGCGCCATTGGGCTTATAAAGGCAATAAATACTTTTGAATATGATAAAGGCACTCAATTATCAACCTACGCAGCTAGGTGTATTGAAAATGAGATTTTAATGTTAATAAGGTTAAATAAGAAGCATAAACAAACCATGTCTTTACAAGAAAATCTGGGTCAAGATAAAGAAGGCAATGATATTGAATTGATGGATATAATCCCGGGGATTGAAGATGAAGTTGTAGATGAGATCGAAAATAACATTCTTACAGAGAAGATGGGCAAACTTATAAAGGACATTTTACCTAAGCGGGAATATGAAATAATAAAATATAGATATGGTTTATGTGGTCAATCTCCCCTAACGCAAAGGGAAGTGGCGGTAAAATTGGGTATTTCTCGTTCATATATTTCAAGGCTGGAAACGAAGGCTATGGAAAGCATAAAGCAAGAAGTAGAAAGAAAGAATATTTTTATTAATTCTTAATTATTGACTTTTTAATTAACCAAATTACAAAATTCGCGTTTGTACCACCGATTTGTCCTTTTATAATTGATAGCAGTGAAGGGAATTAAATGGCGAGAAAGATTGTTTTAACTAGTGGCAAAGGCGGGGTTGGGAAAACTACAATTTGCGCAAATTTAGGTGCAAGGCTTGCATCTTTAGGCTTTCGCGTTTGTTTAATGGATGTAGATATAGGTTTAAATAACTTAGACGTTGTCATGGGAATAGAAAAACGCGTTATGTTCGATTTAATTGATGTTATAGAAGGGCGTTGCCGTGCAAAACAAGCCTTAGTGCAAGACAATCGGTTGCCTTCTTTGTATGTCATGCCCTCTGCTCACAGTTATAGTTATTCCAATGTGACTGGCGAAAAGATAAAGAGTGTGATAGATGCTTTAGATAACAATTTTGACTACATATTGATAGATTGCCCGGCGGGTGTAGAATCGGGCTTTCATCGTGCCGTATATTGCGCTAATGAGGCGTTAGTTATCGTCACACCCCATATTCCCAGCATCAGAGACGCCAACAAGGTTTTAGCGATACTTTCGGGCTACGATTTAGTGCATAAATCAATAGTAGTAAACAGAATACGCGGCGATTTGGTCTTGAATGGCGAGATGCTAAGCGAATCAGAGATTGTGAAGGCATTAAAAGCCCCATTACTGGGCGTAATACCTGAAGACGACGACATATCTACCCTTTCTACCATAGGCGGCTTAGCGGCTGGAAATACGGCCGGGCGTGCATTTACACTTTTATGCGAAAATTTACACGAAGGAACGAAGAAGGTTTATGATTATACAATGAAATATCGTGGTCTTTTTGGCAATTTTAGAAGAAATTTGAAAAGAAAGATATAGGAGAAATATGAGAACTGTTGCGGAAATAGGTAATGATAGGCTAGTAAATGTGCTAGTTAGAGACAAAAATCAAAGCCCTGCCAGAATTTTAAACATATTGAAGAGTGAAATAAGCGATATTATTTCTTCTTATGCTGAACTTGACGATGAAATTGTAATAAACATGCGCACAGAACGTGGACGTGTGTCATTTGAAATAAAGGCAGTTGCTACTCGCATAAAAGATTTTGGCAAGATTGCCGAATAATCTTGCTTTTATGAAATTCAATTAAATTAACCAAAAAACATTTAATTATTTAAGGTCATGAGTATTAAAAGGTAAAAATAAAAAACACCATATATTGTGGTACTATGCTTGCATACTACTACTTTATAAAGTGCTTTTCTTTTTTTACTTATTTTTGTTTGCCAAAACTTCCAAAAGTTTTCTGCGCTCAATTGCCTCATTTTTTGATTTTTCAAATAGTAATTTTGCTCTATCTGGATTTGCTTTTGCCAATGAAGAGAAACGCGTCTCAGAAGAAATAAATTCTTCATAACCTATGCTTGGTTCTTCGCTATCAAGAAATAACTCATCGGTTTCAGGATTGTATCTAAACAAATCCCAATAGCCACTTTCAACTGCTTTTCTCATCTCTGTTTGAGAATTTGACATATCAATTCCATGATTTACGCAAGGTGCATAGGCAATAATTATACTTGGGCCGTTATAAGCCTCTGCTTCTTTGAACGCTTTAATGCATTGCTCGTAATCTGCTCCCATTGAAACCTTAGCAACATATGCGTTTTTGCTCATAACAGCGATTGCTGCAAGATCTTTCTTGCGCGTTTCTTTGCCTCCACTAGCAAATTTTGCAACTGCTCCACTTGGTGTGGATTTTGATGCTTGTCCGCCAGTATTTGAATAGACTTCTGTATCAAGAACTAGTATATTTACATTTTCTTTACTATTTAACACATGATCAAGACCGCCATAGCCGATATCATAAGCCCAACCATCTCCGCCAATAATCCATACTGATGCATTTGAAGGCTTATCCTGTGCATCTAAGCCAAGTTTAATGCCAAGTCCGAATTCTGCATTATCTTCAAAAAGGCTGTTTGCCCATGCTGGACCATGCCCGCTTTTATCTTTTGCATAAGGGCATGATGGGAAAGATCCTCCATAAATGCTTGAGCAACCCGTAGCGTTTGCTATGACCATTCTATCGCCGAACATTTGAGATGCTAATTTAATATAGGGTGTTTCGCCACAGCCAGCACATGCTCCGTTAAATTCAAAGTATGGCTTTTCAAATTGCATGCCTTTTGTCGAGAATTTATTAAATGGAGATTTTGTCTGTTTTAATGTCTGGCTGTATTCATAATTTTCTTTTTCTGTATCTAAAATGTTTGATATCAATGTCATTTCTAGCGCTTTTTCACGTGCTGGGCAAACTTTTGCACAAAGTCCGCAACCTGTACAATCTAATGGACTAAGTTGAATTTTGTATTGCGCATCTTTTACGCCGATTGCATTTTTAGTGACAAAGCCTTCTGGCGCATCTTTTAATTCTTCGTTATTAACTAAAACTGCTCTCAATGCTGCGTGTGGGCAAACCATTACACAACGACCGCATTGAATACATTTATCTGTGTTCCAGTGTGGGCACATTAAGGCAATTCCACGTTTTTCAAATTTTGCAGTGTCTGTTGGAACACTTCCATCTGGGTTAAATGCGGAAACTGGCAGTTTATTTCCATCTCTTACTGAAATAGGCTTCATAATATTTGTTGCAAATGCACATTCTTTTGAACATGTTGAACAATCGCAGCAGTCATCTTTTTGAAGACTAATTGGTTCTTCATCAAATACGTCAAAAGTAAAGTTTGATGTATCAACTTGCTTGATTTCGGTTGCTGAAAGTATGGCTTTTTCGTTGGCTTGTACGACCTTCTCGCCTTTTCTACCATAAGTTTTTCTAACTGCTTCAATCATTTTTTCTTTTGCGATCTCATACTCAATTACTTTTGATGTTTTGAAGAATGC
>CAYJAO010000035.1:0-6740 GCA_964368355.1 uncultured Lachnospiraceae bacterium
CCCAAATGGCACAAGAACGCGATAGCCGGCTATATTTTTGCCATGTAAAAAACTAGGCACTTCATAATCAAAAACCTTGTCAACCTGCGCATTACTAACCTCAACTATCACTTCTGCTATCATTCAATCAAGTATATATTATTAAGATAAATAAAACAACTTTTATAAAATAAAAAATGATATGCCTTTTACATATCATGATTTTAATAGAGTCTATTCGTGCTTATTTCTTCGTTAAAAAGGCACTTGCTCTTAATTATCTGCGACTATCTTGCCTTGATAAATTTCATCAGCAGCAATGCTAATTGATTTTTTATCGCTCTTTTCAAGTTCTGCTGGGATTCTCTTTTCTAGTTCTTTCGCTCTCTTAGCCATAATAATAGAAAGTTTATATTTGTTTCCCCCTGTTCTTTTTGCTAATTCATCAATTGGTGGTTCTATCATCATAAAAATCATTCTCCTTGTAAATCAGTGCGATTATAACACACTTTTTTTATTTTGTATACCGTTTTTTAGAAATTATATCTTCAAATTCTTTTTCTGTTATAATTTTTATATTTAATTTCTGCGCCTTATCTAATTTACTGCCAGCATTTTCGCCCGCCAACACAATATCCGTGCTTTTCCCGACTGATGAAAGGACAATTGCTCCATTCTTTTCCAAAAGTTTTGTCGCTTCCAATCTAGAATAATTATTTAAAGTGCCTGTCAAAACAATATTTTTCCCATAAAGTTGATTGTTTTCATCAATTTGGTCAGTGATTAGTGTTATTCCTTTTTCAAATAGCCTATTTATTTCCGTTATGTTCTTTTCATTTCTAAAATAGTTGTAAATAGATTGTGCAACAACATCTCCAATATCTCTAACCGCAAATAAATCCTTTTCGCTAGCGTTCTCAACCTTCTCAAAAGTTTTGAAATTTTTTACCAAGTCTTTTGCAGTTTTCACCCCGACGTTTGAAATTCCCAAAGCAAATATAAACGAAGCCAAATTCACCCTTTTGCTATTTTCTATCGCAGATAGTAAATTTTCAATTTTCTTAGATTTAAATCCTTCAAGATTTATCAATTGCTCGTATTTAATATCATAAATATCTGACAATTTTCTTAAATTTAGTTCATTATACAACTGCCTTATTGTTTTATCGCTTAAGCCTTCAATATTCATGGCTTCACGGCTACAAAAGTGCGTTAGCGAGTCAACTATCTGCTCTGGACAATCAATGTTTGTACAGAACAAATTTGCGCCATTTTCACTAAGTATACCGCCACAACTTGGACAAGTTGTTGGTTGTTTTATTTCTTTTGAATTTCTATAATCTTCCGCAAGTCCTAAAATTTCTGGGATAACTTCATTGCTTCTTCTAACAAAAACCCTTGCCCCTATTTTTACTCTCTTTCTTAAAATGTCGCCCATGTTGTTTAATGTTGCACGACTTATGGTTGCACCAGCAAGGACAACAGGTTCTATCAAACCAATTGGAGTAATTTTCCCCGTTCTACCGACCTGCCAGACAACATCCTTTAACGTTGTAGAAAGTTCTTCTGGTTCAAATTTATATGCCACCGCCCATTTCGGGAATTTGGTTGTATAGCCAAGTTCTTCTCTATTCTCTATCTCATTTAATTTAATGACAATTCCATCCATTAAAATATCAAGTGAAGATTTCTTCTCTTCGACTTTTTTTATCTCTTTAATTATTTCTTCAGCGGTAGAAAAAGTTTTGAAAAAGTTAGCAGTTTTAAATCCGTTATCTATCAAAAATTGATTTGCTTCTCGCTGCGTTTTGAATTTTTTATCTTCAATGTAGTTGATCGAATAAGCAAATAAATCTAGTTTTCTTTTTGCTGTTTGTTTTGGATTCAAGTTTCTTATTGCCCCAGCCACAGCATTTCTTGCATTTTTAAGTGGCTCAGTTGCGGTTTTATTGTATTTTTCTAAGTTTGACAAAGTAATCATTCCTTCGCCCTGCACAATCAATTTGCCTTTAAATGGAATAGATAGCGGAATAGACTTGATTGTTTTTGCCTGAGCCGTCACATCTTCTCCAACTTTTCCATTACCGCGTGTCCCCGCACTTATCATCATCCCGTTTTCATATTCAACGACGATGGACAGACCATCGAACTTGTATTCTATTGAAAATGTGGAATTGGGGAAAAATTTTTTTACTCCATCAACCCAAGAAATTAGTTCTTCAAAACTTTGGCATTTATCTAAACTATATAGCGGAACTTTGTGTGGATATTTTTTAAAACCACTTAATATCTCTCCGCCAACTCTTAATGTTGGAGAATCAGGTAAAACAATACCCGTTTCTTTTTCCAAAGCAACGAGTTCATCATACACTCTATCATATTCATAATCAGAGATGGTTGGCTTATCAAGAACATAATAATTGTAAACATGTTTATTAAGTTCTTCAACAAGTTTTTCCATTTTCTTGTTTTGTTCCATCCCCACTCCTATTAATTTTTAAAATATTCCCGTAAAGAATAGCACCAGTATTACAACACCTAATAAAATCAAGCCATATATACAAAAGCTTAAAACATTTTTATCTTTTTTCTCAGAGATTGACATTTTCTCTTTTTGTTTTGCTCCGACTTTAGGTTGTAATTTTGCTTCTTTTTTTACTTTTTCATGCGTTTTTGCTCTTACAATTTCTTCTTGTTGATCTAAATAAACCATGACCGCTTCGAACGCTTGATTTATTTCAATTGTTTTCCTCTCGGCATAATCAGCACTGCCAAAATAACAATCTGGATGGTATTTTTTTAGTAAATTATTCCGTGCGTTCTTTATCTCTTCACGAGATGATTCAGTAGGTAGCCCTAGCGTTTTGTAGTATTCTTTCACAATTTTATTATATCACACCTTCGACTAAATTCAACAATTTTTGCAAGCGACTTTTAGTTTCTTCTACCCCCAAAATTTTACAAATCTCATACAAGTCTGGCGAGTTCTTCCTACCAGTAATCGCCAACCTTATATACATACAAACGTCAGAAACATTTCCCCTAAAACTATCTGGGTTTAGTTTGTACTCTTTATTGTCAATAGCAAAGCCCAAATACCCTGCCATATTTTTTATCGCATCAAACCAGTCTTGTTTTTCTGCATAATCCCTATATACATTCATATATCCTTTTAGAACTACTTTTAAATTATCCAATGTTTTTTTGTTTTTTTCTACTTCGTAATCTTCAAGTTTTACCAACTTAAAATATGGTGAGAACATATATGAAAAATATTCTTTCACTTCGCTCCATTTAGCGATATCTTTTCTTGGTTTTGCTGTATATCTATCAATGGATAGAACTTTAATTGCGTATTCCTTGTTACTATCTAAATATGAAGCAAATTGCGCATCAAATTCCTTAGCCCATTCGAATAAGTTTACATAAACTTCTTCTGCTGTCATTTTTGAAATTATCGCTTTGGAATAATCACAAAGTTTTATTAAATCAAACATAGGATTGTTTGAGCCAATTTTTGAAAGTGAAAATGGAAATTCCTTGTATGAAACATCTGGGTTTTTATCTCTCCACATTTCAAAATCTGAATTTGCTAAATTTAGAAGATATTCATTGACTGAAATAACAGGAATTCCTGCTTCAATATAGTATCTACAATCTGCCTCTGGGTCTTTTCTCTTGCTTAATTTTCTCTTATTTCCGTTTTCATCAAGTTTACAAAGCACTGGGTGGTGTGCATACTTAATTCTAGGGAAGCCAAGCGCATCAAAAAGTTCCAAATGACTGGCGATAGAAGGAAACCACTCTTCTCCACGAATTACAATGGTTGTGCCCATTAAGTGGTCGTCAACAGCGTGAGCAAACGCATATACAGGTATGCCATCGCTTTTTATCAAAACAATATCTTTGTCATTTTCTTTAATTTCTCTTTCACCTTTAATGAGATCGACTATTTTAAACGATTTTTCAGAATTCCCTTCCGATTTTAGGCGCAAAGCAAAAGGCATGCCTTTTCTTAAATTTTCTTTTATTTGTTCTATACTTAAATCTCTGCAAGGGTCTTTCGTGGAGATATCTTCCTTCTCTTCAAGTTCGTTTTCGCGTCTTTTTAAAATATCGTCTTTGCTTTCTGCTCTAGTGCAAAAACAAGGGAAAGCTTTTCCCTTTTTAACTAATTCTTTTGCAAAAGCTTCGTATATATTTATTCTCTTACTTTGAATGTATGGGCCATACTTACCTACCTCGGTATTGCCGCCAGTAAAGCCTTCGTTCGGCGCAATGTCATAATGGCAAAGCATCTGATAGGCGATATCTCCCGTGCTTTCAATTTCTCTTTTTTTATCAGTGTCTTCAAGGCGGAAGTAAAATATTCCATTGTTGGCAACTCTTTTGTCTATGGTTGCTCCGTAGGCAGTTCCAATATGCAAAAAACCGGTAGGGCTTGGCGCAATTCTTGTGACTTCGCCGTTCTCTGATATATTCCTCTTTGGGTATTTTGCTTCAATCTCTCTTGTTGTGCACTTACAATTTGGATAAAGTAAATCTGCCAATCTGTTGTAATCTTGCATATCTCTTTCCTTTTACAAATTCATTATACCAAACTTTTTGTTTTTTCCAATTTATTTACATGTAAAAAAGCAGAAATACTTTAAATTTAAAAAAATAAAAGGCATGCGCCTTTTACTCTTCTGTTCCCTTTGATTTTCCTTTGTTTTTCATCTCAGGTTTTATGTTTATTATTCCATTCGCATAGACAGCATAGAATATCAGCCATAGGCTTGCAACAAATACTAAAATGTATACTATTGCATTCCCGACATTATACCCTGCTCCAAAGATTGCAGAAACCATATTCCAATCAAATATTCCAATCAACCCCCAGTTCAAACAGCCTATTAAAACAAGAATAAATGCAATTAAATTCGCTATTATCATACTTCTACCTCCAAATTTATTCTGCTCATTCCCCCTAAATATATGCATAAAAAAACCAAGGTTTTATTCTTGGCCCTCCTAACATTTTTAAACTATCAAGATTTGGTGCAGATGACAGGAGTTGAACCTGCACGGTTGCCCACTGGATCCTAAGTCCAGCGCGTCTGCCAATTCCGCCACATCTGCATACGGGAATATTAACATATCATATTAGAAAAGTCAATGAAACTATTTTTTATTTTTTAGATCGTTCCAACATTTAAAACAAAGAGGTTTGTATTTCTCGTTACCACCTAAATCAACAACTTCACCTTCTGTAATAAGGTTCTCTTCCTTATCAAATCTTGCATTGATTTCCGCTTGCTTTCCGCAAAATGCACATGTCATTTCCAATGTTCGCAGTTCGTCGGCTAATTCAATTAATCTTTTACTTCCCTCAAATAGATTAGAAACAAAATTTGTTTTTAGCCCATAAACATACACGGGGATGTCTTTATAAATAGCAATTCTTTTTAATTCATCAATATGGTGGGCACTACAAAATTGCGCCTCATCTATGATGATAGTATCGATTTTTTTATTTTGTTCATCTAAAAATCTTTCAAGATTTGTGCTATTATGGATAACTTTTGCGGTTTCAGAAAGCCCAATTCTACTTTTAATAATCATTTCACCATCTCTAGTATCTATTGATGGCTTTAGCAAAAGAGCTGTTTTCCCTTGTGATTTGAGTTCAAAATATTTCATTAATGCATTTGTTGTCTTTGCACTCCCCATTGTCCCATAAATAAAAATTAATTTCGCCATAAAATCCCTACTTATAAGCAAGTATATACTAATGTAGTATTAAATCAAAATAATTAATCAAAATAATCTATAAGTTTTATTGTGACGACAAATTTTGAATAAAATTTTGTAATTTCATAAAAAAACAAATCAAAACAGATTAAAAGTCTTGACTTTTAAGCAAGGGGATTGCATAAAAAAACAAGGAACTTTTCCTTGCTTAATTCTGGTGGCTCACCCGGGATTCGAACCCGGGACCCCTTGATTAAAAGTCAAGTGCTCTAGCCAACTGAGCTAGTGAACCATAAAAATTTGCTGGCCTTGTGGCTTGTTTTGCTCCGCTCCGCTTCCGCAAAAGCACCAATATTAGGCAAAGCTAACATTTGCAAAACTCTCGCATCGCTTAAAAAATAAATGGGCAATTGTTTTGTGCTTATTCAACGCCACAAAGCGAATAAGCGTTTGTTTTGCCTTTCGGCTTTTTTTTGACAAATTTTGTCAAAAAACTTTTTGCAGTCTATCACACATTTTGGTTGATGTCAATCACTATTTTGCAAAAATGTTGTGTTTTCTCAAAAAGAAATGGCTGGGGTGGCAGGATTTGAACCTACGCATGCAAGAGTCAAAGTCTTGTGCCTTACCGCTTGGCCACACCCCAAAGATTAGTGGCTGGGGTACTAGGATTTGAACCTAGGAATGTGGGAGTCAGAGTCCCATGCCTTACCGCTTGGCGATACCCCATTGTGGGGTGAGTAAAGGGAATTGAACCCTTGGCCTCCAGAGCCACAATCTGGCGCTCTAGCCAACTGAGCTATACCCACCATATCGGGTTGCTTGAATAAGGCTTTCCTAAATTAAAAACTGATACCCTTTTGTTTAAAATAAATTAAACTTTGTGCATTTGAATTGGATTCGTTTGGCTTTGAAAGTGGTTTTTTTGTGGGGCTCGCCATCTAACATTACCATTGCGGGAAAACTTGCCACTGGCAACTTTTCTTTTCCGCCCGTTCGAATCCTTCGTTGCTTGTTCTTGTGCCGTA
>CAYJAO010000036.1:0-6578 GCA_964368355.1 uncultured Lachnospiraceae bacterium
TTTTGTTTCTTTATTTTGTTTCTTTATTTTGTTTCTTTATGTTTGTTTAAATGAAATTTTTGCATATAAAAAACAGGCTTCCGCCTGTTTTTGATTTTCTTGATATTAACGTTTTGAAAATTGTGGAGCTTTACGAGCTTTCTTCAAACCATATTTCTTACGTTCTTTCATTCTTGAATCACGTGTTAAGAAACCTGCTTTTTTAAGTTCTGGGCGAAGATTTTCTTCTATTTTGAGAAGTGCTCTTGAAATTCCATGGCGAATAGCACCAGCTTGTCCTGTGTAACCACCACCAATAACATTAACTAATACGTCATATTTTGTTTCGTTGTTTGTTAAAACAAGTGGTTGGCGAACAATAAATTTAAGTGTATCAAGTTGAAAATATTCATCAATATTTTTCTTATTGATTGTTATCGTTCCGCTTCCAGGCACAAGTCTTACGCGAGCGATTGCTTTTTTACGGCGACCCGTTCCAATAAATGTATTTGATTTTACTTTTAATGTTGCTTTAATTGCTGCCATTAGTTTCTACCTCCCTTAAGAGTGATTAATTCTGGATGTTGTGCTTCATGTGGATGTTCAGCACCTTTATAGATTTTTACTTTCCTAGCCATATCTCTGCCAAGAGAATTCTTTGGGAGCATTCCTTTGATTGCACGAAGAACTGCAACATCAGATTTTTCTTCCATCATTTTTTTATATTGAACCTCTTTAAGTCCGCCAGTAAATCCTGAGTAAGTTTTGAAATATTTTTGTGTTAGTTTGTTTCCTGTTAAAACTGCCTTGTCTGTATTGATAATGATAACATAATCTCCTGTATCGACATGTGGTGTAAAAATAGGTTTGTTTTTGCCACGAAGAATGAAAGCAACTTGGCTTGCAAGTCTTCCAAGGGGCATGCCAGCAGCATCAACTAGGTACCATTTACGTTCAACAGTTTCAGATTTTGCCATATAGGTTTTCATTGAATTTTCTCCTTAAAATTTTATTAGACCGCTTTTGGAAGTGTTCGCGCAAATCCATCAACTTTCTACTTTTGAGCCAATTGTTTTTTTATGAAGGGGCTAGCAACATAGAAAAAATAATGCCCAAATGCTTAGACGAGTGTTATTCTATACCAAAACATGCTTTTTGTCAACGGTTTTGAACAAAAAATTTATGTATTTTATGAATATAAATTATAAGTTTGCTTTTTTGTCCCTTATAATTCAATTTAGAGAAACAAAAAATCACTCAACTGAGTGATTTTATATTTTTATATCTTATTCAAGGACCATTATAATCAATGAAACCAAAAGCATGACAAGCCCGAAAGCTTTTAGTGTGAGATAGACTTTATTTGTATTTTCAACTGGATCTGCTCTAAATTGCTCTTTGCGTGCAACGCTTGCGACTCTACGAGCGAGCAAAACAACTGCGAATCCCAATGCTGCTAAAATTAATCCAATAATAATATGTGGTTTTTGTATTCTTGTAAGAAAACTTGAAAAGTCAACTGCTGCTAGCATAAGTTTGATCATAATTACCCCTCTAAAAATTAACTATTCGTATTCTATCACATTACGGACAAAAAAACAATACCTTTTTAAAAAAAATATTTTTGCAGACCATTATTCACAATGAACACAATAGTGAATATTGGTGGCATAATTGAATTATGAGAATAAAAAAAGAAAGAGATATGATTTTTGGTTCAAAGATTATTGAATTAAGAAAAGAAAATCATTTAAGTCAACAAGATTTAGCGGACAAACTTGATTTTGATAGAACTGCTATTTACAACTGGGAGCGCAAGGGTAAAGAAACTTCTTATGCAACGCTAAGAAAATTATCAAAAATCTTTGGCGTGTCTATTGATTATCTTCTAGGAAATGAAGAATAATCCCTTAAATTACAAATGAAAAAATTTTTCAATTTTAGACCACTATTTTATTGTTTTCTTGCGTTTTTAAGCGCAATTTTATTTGCAAGATATATTTTTAATTCAAATTGGGTATATATTGGCATTTTAATCGCCGCAATAATCGCACTATTGGTTTTTACAATCATACGAAAAAAGTTCGCCATGTTTTTATGCGTCTTGCTATTTTTCTCTGCAGGTTTAGGCGGATATGCTATTGAGATGTCAACCTATTCTGTCGACAATCAGCCAGATAACGCAACGATTATCGCGCAAGTTTCTGGCAACATAAATACAACTGGCGCAACTCAAAAAATCGTGCTCAACAACGTGACTATAAACGGAAATGCTATTAGCCAAAATGTTTTGGTCACAATCTATGGTGCGCCCTATGTTTCAGCTGGCGATATAATCGAATTTGTCGGCGACTTATCTCCATCTGGAGCAACAAATTACTATGGCAATTTTAGAAGCGACTATTACAAAAACAATGTTCGCTATTTGGCGTCTATCGATGGTGCAAATGTAGAAATAATCGGCAATAAGGCTGGCGTAAGTGACAAAATTCAATCGGCAATTAAAGAAAAATTGTATCAAAATACAACTGAAGAAAATGCAGCAATTTCATACGCAATGCTATTTGGTGACAAAAGCGATATTGAAGATGAAACGCTAAATGTTTATCGCACAAGCGGAATCGCACATATACTTGCCATTTCAGGCCTACACATCGGCATACTTGTTGGCTTTTTATACTTTATATTAAAGAAATGCAGAGCAAAAAACTGGCTTTCTTTGATAATTATATCGGCAATATTAGTTTTTTATTGCTATTTATGTGGCTTCTCCGCTTCGGTGGTAAGAGCAAGTGTGATGAGTATATGTTTATTGATCTCAACTTTGCTTGGAAGGCGTTACGATAGCCTAAGCGCAATTGGACTTGCTGGGCTTATATTGCTGATAATTCGCCCCCTCTACGCTTTTGATATTGGTTTTCAACTTTCGTTTGGATGCGTGGTGGCAATGGCGATCTTTTATCTACCAATTTTTAATATATTAAGAAGAATAAAGTTTCCAAAGTGGCTCGCAAGTTCTCTTGCAATAAGCATGTCCACTCAAATTTTAACCTTGCCAATTTTAGTAAATACATTTAACGGCGTATCGTTCTTGTCTATATTCTTAAATGTTTTAGTTGTGCCTGTTTTTTCAATTGCATATATAATAACATTTATTTCAACACCATTGCTTTTTGCATCAGATTTCTTTGGCAACTTTCTCTGGTTCTCAGGAATCTTAATGCAAGGCATTCGCATATGTGCAAACTTTGTTGCAAATCTGTCTTGGTCGGTAATCCCAAACATCAAATTCTCTTTTGTGTGGTTTATTGGTTTCTATATCATATTATTCTTCGCATCAAGACTTGTCTTCCTAAAGCCACAAACAAAACTCATAATCTGCTCATCTATTGCAATCGCGACCATTTCCACAGTTGGAATTTTACAACTTATATAATCGTTTTACTTTTTATATTTTTAATGCTAAAATCAAATTATGAAATTTGTTGAATTACCCAAAAAACTAAAAGAAGATATTGCGTCGCTATACGTCTTAAAGGGTGATGATTCTTTTGTTATAAACAGTGCGACAAAACACATTTCAAACGCCTGCGGAAATGATTTGGCGGACTTCAATAAAGCCATTTTTGACAGCGAAAACTTTTCAGTGAATAAGTTTTCAGAATCGGTAATGGTGATGCCTCTAGGGGTGCAAAAACGATTTATTTTGCTTAAAAATATAACAAAATTAAATGAAGGAGACAAAAAATCGCTTGGAGCGGTGCTAAACAATTTTCCCAACACAACTTGTGTCACAATTATATACAACGATACATGGAAATTCTTAAAAATCGGCACAATAGTTGATTGTGGAAAGATGGATTTCGATATGTTGTCAAAATACATTTCTATTGAACTTAAAAAATCAAATAAACGAATTTCCCCAGAAGCCTTAAAAAGCTTTATTGAACTATGCTCTTACAACATGACAAAAATCTCTACTGAACTAAAAAAGGTTTCTTCATACTCGGATGATATAATTGAAAAAGATGACATTTTAGCATTGGTGACTGCGGATGAAGAATTCCAAATTTTTGAATTGACTGAAAGTTTAGGAAGCAAAGATGGTGCAAGGGCATTGAAAATACTTGCAAATTTCTTGCAAAAAAAAGAACCTATACAGGTTATTTTTGGCATGATTTCAAATCACTTTAGAAGAGTTGCACATGCAAGCATATCAGGCTTGCCACCGGCTCAACTCGCTGAATATTTTGGGGTGAAAGAATATGCTATTGTAAAAGCCCGCGAGCAAGCAAAATATTTTTCAAAAATACAATTAAAGAATATACTTGCTTTACTAGAAGATGTCGACAATATGATTAAATCGGGCAAAATGTCGGCAGAAAACGCCATTTACTATTTAGTTTTTAAAATTTTGTATTGTTAAATTATAACAACTTCGTGTTTAAACCTTTGTTTAATTTTCTTTGGCAAGGGTTTTTTGTTGAACAATTTTAAGACCTCATGAATCTGGTCAATAGTTGCTTTATATCCTTCTTCAATTATCTCCTCAAAGCCTTCAATGCTCGTTGATTTAAAGCGCTTGGTTTCGGGTTGTATAACGACGTCACCATATTTGTAACCAGTTTCGGCGTTTTTCTTCATCAAAATTCTTACAACAGCGCTCATGATGTCAACATATTTTGTAGATTTAGCACCATAATTTCTTGCCGGATTGGCATCAATAGCGACGACATAGTCACAGCCAAAAAGTTTTGGCACGTTAGATGGTAATGTGTTTTGCAAGCCACCATCAAACAACAATCTACCATCAAATTCAACAGGCTGGAATATAGTAGGCACGGCACAACTTCCCGCAACGGCTTTTGCTAACTTCCCTTTTGTAATAACACATTCTTCAAGTGACAAAATATCAACCGCTACGATTGCTAATGGAGTTTTTGTCTCAGATACATCAACATCTCCCAATCGACTGGTAATTATTTCTTCCAACCCTTCCGTGCTTGACGGAATGAGTGGGATCCTAGATTTTCTTATATCTCTTTCTTTAAAATTTTTAGCGAGATTGAACATTTGTTCAAATGTCCAACCGTTGGAATAAAAAGCGCCAACAAGTGCACCGGCACTCGTTCCAGCCACATAATCAAACTTTAATCCATATTCTTCAAAAGCCTTAATTGCGCCAAGATGGGCATATCCTCTTGCTCCACCGCCGCCAAGTACAAGCCCTATCTTTACTTTTTTATCTTTTTCTAAATTAATCTTTGAAGACAATTTTTTAAATATCTCTAACATGGCTTTATTATACACCTTTTTAGAAATTATAAAAACAAAAAATACCAACCCAATCGGCTGGCATTTTTCATTATTTGATTATTCTGCATCTTTTTTAAGGTTTTTGATTGCTTCTTCTGTCTCTGCAATATCAGATTTAATTATCTCATTATTTTTAGCAAGAATTTCGTAAGAATTTTCCAAAATTGGGTATCTATCCTTGTTTGCATTCATAACTTCTTCGCAATGTTGAACCGATAGTCTAAGCCCTTCAAGTAAGTCAAGGTCTTCAGCAAGTTTCTTAGCCTTTTCTTGGTCGATGTCAACCATATTGTTAACTCCATAAAGAACGACTTTTTGTTTTGCAACAAGCGCTTCTCTTCTTCTAAGTTTTTGTTCGTCATTCTCAAGAGTTTTGTGTACTCTTCTAAGCGGCATGAATTCTTTCTTTACTTTTCTAAGTCCTTTTTCATTTTCTGAAAGTCTTTCTTTTAATGTATTAAGTCTTTCTTCATACTCATTGAGGCTTAATTTTGGTCCAGCAGTTATTGCTGTGACGTTTGAAACTGCTTCAAGTTTTTTCGCAAGGTCTTCCTTTTCTGATTGAAGTTTTGCAATTTGTGCTTCAAATTCTGCTTTGACTACCTCAATAGAGTCTTGTGTATTTTTTTCTTTAATAATTTCTTCAATTACTGGTTCTTCAACAACTTCTTCCGTTATATTTTCTATAACAGGTTCTTCAACTGCTGACACTGCAACAATTTCTTCATTTTCTAAAGCATTCTCTTCGTTAAAAATGTCAATGTCTTCATCTCCAAAGAAAAACTCTTTATATTCGTTGTCGTTGTCTTTTTCTTCTTTTTGTTTTCTTCTTTCTTCGATAGATTTAAGCATATTAAGTCTAAATTGTTCTTCTTCCACTCTTAAATCATCAAGATTATCGTTTTCCTTAATTGGTTCCACTGGTGCTGGAGCTTCAATAATTTCATCTGGTTTTGCAAAAGCGCTTGCATTAGCCTCTTCAAAGTTAAATTCAAGTTCCTTTGTTCCTTCTTTTGGAGCTTCAAGTTGTTTTGCTTGCTCTTTTATATCTTCTTTATCTTCCTTTTTCTTGCGCCCAAAGCGTATATAATTTGGGTCTAAAATAGATAAAATTAAATCCCCTAAAAAGAAAATAACAAATCCTCCCACTAAGATAATTCCCACTATTGCCAACACTTGTAAGAAAGCGTTTGCGAAATCTGCTGCTAACAAAAATTGCATATAATTTTCCTCTCTTTTAAATTGTAAATCGTGATAATGATATCATCTCAACCACCTTCTGT
>CAYJAO010000037.1:0-6473 GCA_964368355.1 uncultured Lachnospiraceae bacterium
ATCTGAGCCAGTTAAAAAAGAACCCACTTTGCGTGAAAAATTTGAAAAGCATGAGCTTTCGCGAAAAGATTATATTTTAAGTCAGCCAAAACTTGATGAAATGGGCATATTTGATCATAAAGACCTTGAAAAATCCTATAAAATGCCAAAACCTACACAAAATACTTACAATGAAGAAATAAATGAAAATTTAAATGCATTAAAAGGGGAAGGCAATAAATTAAATAATATTTCCCCTTATTTTCGCGATGAAAAATTTGATAATGATGATGAAAATATAGGAGATAGTTCCGCTTTTGTTGATTTCGATGATGATAGCACATTTAATACGCCAGAAAGCAAAGCAGTTGCTGGTGATATCATCAAAAAAATAATGAAAGATGAGCCAGATATTAATATTAGTGCAGAAAAATTAAAACAAAAGCCAACAGGAATTATAAAAAATCAGCAAATGGAAATTGCTGGAGCGGAGAAGAAATCTCAAATCGAAACACCTAAAAATTATTACAAAAAGCCGCCAAAATATAATGCACCTACATGTGATTTATTGTTTGATGTCAAAAATGATAGTGAAGAATTACAAGAAAAAGTGCAACAAAAAGCCACAATACTTGAAAACGCTTTGGAAACATTTAATATCAATGCAAAAGTCATTAGAATTGTTGTTGGCCCAGCAGTGACACGATATGAATTGGAAATGCCCGTTGGTGTTCCTGTTAAAAAGATTCTTACACACCAAGATGATATTGCGCTAAACTTGGCATCGAATGGCGATATAAGAATTGAAGCACCAATTCCCGGAAGAAGTGCAGTTGGAATTGAAGTTCCAAACGACAAAATTTCTACGGTTGGAATTAAAGAAATTCTATCATCTCGCGAATTCCAAGAAGCAAAAAATCCGCTTTCATTCGCTTTGGGAAAAGATATCGGCGGAACATTTAAAATTTGTAATCTTGCAAAAATGCCACACCTTTTAGTCGCTGGTTCTACCGGTTCTGGTAAGAGCGTTTGTTTGAATTCTATCATTGTTTCAATGTTGTTTAAATCATCACCAGAGGATTTAAAATTAATTTTGATTGACCCAAAACGTGTCGAGTTTTCAATGTATAATGGTTTGCCACATTTAATGTTGCCAGACGTGATTACTGAAACAGACAAAGCAATAAACGCTTTAACTTGGTTGATAAATGAAATGGAGCGCCGTTTCGGACTATTCCAAGAGTCAAGAGCCCGCAATTTGGAAGAATATAATATGTGCCAAGCCGTGTTGTCGGGCGAAGAAAAGAAACTTCCATTAATAGTTGTTATAATTGATGAATTGGCAGACTTAATGATGCTTGCAAAGAAAGATATTGAAGAAAAAATTATGAGACTGGCACAAAAAGCACGTGCTGCTGGTATACACTTGATTTTGGCAACTCAAAGACCATCAGTTAACGTTATTACTGGTACAATTAAGGCAAACTTCCCATCACGTATTGCTTTTGCTGTCACAAGTTTCGTTGATTCAAAAACAATTCTCGACTCAGCCGGAGCAGAAAAATTACTTGGCAAAGGCGACATGCTTTATGCGCCTGCTGATCAGGCTGAGCCAACACGTATTCAGGGATGCTATATCGATGGTAAAGAAGTTGAAAACGTTGTTGAATATATCAAAAACAATAACCAATACGATTTTGATTTAGATGCGGCAGAAGAAGTAATTTCCACACCAAAAGGCTATGGTGGAAATCCTTTTGCACCAAATCCAGAAGCACAAAGCGATGAACTTTTACCACTTGCTTTACGTTTATTTATCGAAAACGGGCAAGCATCTATCACAATGCTTCAACGCAGGTTTAGAATTGGATTCTCACGTGCGGCAAATATCGTTGATGAAATGGAGTTAAAGGGCTATATTGGCGCAGCAGAAGGCTCTAAGCAACGCCAAGTACTAATGACAATGGAAGAATATAACAAACTTTTCGGAGAAGTTGAATAATGATAAATTTAGAAACAAATGATGAACTTAATGTCATTGAAGAAAGCAATAAAGATGCGATAGAAAAGGATGAAAATAATTTAGGACAGATTTCAATTAAAGAATTAAAGGAAAAGAAAATTGCTTTCATCTCGCTAGGTTGCGATAAAAATAGGGTTGATTTGGAAGAGATGATGTATAATCTTTCTTCTTTTGGCTTTACGTTTACGAATTCAAGCAAAGCAGAAATTGCGATAATAAACACTTGTGCATTCATTCTCCCTGCTCGTAAAGAATCAATTGATAACATTTTAGAGATGTCGCAACTGAAAAAAGCAGGGCGATTAGAAAAGATAATTGTCACAGGTTGTTTGCCACAAAGATATCTTGAAGAACTAGAACAATATTTGCCAGAAGTTGATAAGTTCGTCCCAGTAAAATCCAACCCACAAATAGTACATATTATCGCTAAATTATACGGCACAGAAGTAAAATATACCTACAAAAGCAAACAAATGTTAATCGCTCCGAAACATTCGGCGTTTTTAAAGATTGCCGATGGTTGTAATAATTGTTGCACTTATTGTACAATTCCTCGTATTCGTGGAAGATATATTTCCACTCCTTTTAACGATATTATTGCTAGAGCAAAACAGTTGGTGGAAAGCGGAGCGAAAGAACTGATAGTTGTCGCACAAGATATAACTCGCTACGGGCTTGATTTATACGACAAGTGTAGATTGGTTGAATTACTTGAAGAATTGACAAAAATAAAAGACTTAAGATGGATTAGATTGCATTATTGCTATCCTGAACTAGTGACTGATGAATTATTGGATTTGATAGTGAACAATGAAAAGATTTGCCCTTACATTGACATTCCATTACAACACATAGACAACAAAATTTTAAAAGAGATGAATAGGCGTAGCACAGAACAAGAGTGCAGAGATTTAATTACAAAAATAAAGACAAACTATCCAGAAATCGCCATTCGTTCCACTTTTATTGTAGGATTCCCTGGCGAAACAGTAAAACAATTTGATAAACTCTGTAAATTCTTAAAAGATTCAAACTTAGATAATATTGGATTCTTTGCCTTTTCTCGTGAAGAATCAACAAAAGCATTCTATATGAAAAAGCAAGTGCCAGAATTTGTTAAAAAGGTGCGTTTAGCAAAAATTGAAAAGATACAAGAAAATATTGCAACCAAGAACAATCTTAAAAAAATAGGTTCTACAATAGAAATTTTGATTGATAAGTTCAACCCTGAAACTGGTTATTACGAAGCACGCAGCGCTCAAATGTCGCCAAATGTTGACTTTTATGTAAATGTTCCTTGTGATTCAGGTGTACAAATAGGAGAATTTTATAACGCAAAAATTGTCGACTACAAAGACTATGCTTTTTTAGTAGAGACGCAAAAAGGAGAGTATTTATGGTTATAGGAGTAGATTTTGACGGAGTAATTTTAGATTCAGAAAGACTAATTGATTATTATGTCTCACATGAAAATTGGTTTAATTGGAAAAGAAAGAAAGACAGATCACAAATCTATTATTCTAATCAATTGACCTATGATTGGAATGACAAAGAAGAAGAAAGTAAATGTTTAGCAAAATGCTTGATTATGGGAACAAAAAAGGCACATTTTATTTATGGGGCTGAGGAGATTTTAAACAAACTAAAAGAAGAAGGACACCAACTTATTCTCTTGACGTCTCGTGGAGAATGTGGAAAGGATTATGAAATTACCCTCGCAGAAAAAAGGCTAAAAAAATTCCATGTAAAATTTGATAAAAAAATATATGCTAGGGGTAGAAACAAGGGGGAGGTTTGCAAAGAAAATAATATTGATCTGTTGATTGATGACCTTCCTAAAAATTGTTTTAATGCTGTGTCTTATGGTGTAAAAGCGTTGTTTTTTACATCACCTCGAATAAAGCAGATTAATGATGAAAGTATTCCTGCTGTAGACGATTGGATGGATGTATATGTTGCTATACAAGACATGAAAATAGTTGGAGAAAAATAAAATTTGTTTTATACTATACAGAGTTAAAGGGGAAGTTTATGAATTTACCAAATAAAATAAGTTTAATTAGAATAATCTTAATTCCGTTTATGGTTTTCTTCTATCTTGCAGATTTCATTCCTGGATATTGGGGAAAAATTGTTGCACTAGTAATTTTAATAGTTGCAGCATTTACAGATATGTTGGATGGATTTATCGCAAGAAAATATAATTTAGTCACAAATTTAGGAAAGTTTTTGGATCCTATTGCCGATAAACTCTTAGTAATGTCAGCATTATTATTGGTTGTTTGCGACGGCACGGTTCCAGCACCTTATGGCGTAATAGTAGCATGTATTATTCTTGGTAGAGAATTGATTATAAGCGCATTTAGACAAGTAGCCGCTACAAAGAGTTTTGTTATGGCTGCAGATTGGTTTGGAAAAATCAAAACTATTGTTCAAGATATTTCACTTCCATCCCTTTTCTTGCTTTCGTTCTTCTATGCGACTGGCGCAGTAACAGGAACGGGGTTATTTGTATTTGAAATCATTAACTGGATATTGCTTGGAGCGGCAGCGCTTTTGACAATAGTATCAGGAATAAATTACCTAGTGAAAAACTGGAAAGTTGTAAAATAACGGGGTTTTAAATGAAAGACAATACTTTTAAATGCTTTGGAATTTCAAAAAGCGACGCAAGGTCGCTTTTGTCATCACTTTTACAAGATAATCATGGCGTTTTTGTATCAATTGAAGGCGAACAACTTTTAGTTGACATCGTTTTACGCGCAGAAGATAACAATATTTATTTCTATGACTTTTCAAGAGAAGTTTTTGAAAAATTAAACCAATTCATCTATGCTGAAAGCGACATTTCTCTAGAAGAAACAGTTTTTGAATTGTTAAAACTTAATCATCTTACCTTAGCAACCGCAGAAAGCATAACTGGTGGTCAGATTGCTAGTTCGTTTATAAAAAAGAATATGGGTGCAAGCAATATTATCCTTGAAGGTGTGATCACTTATTCTAATGAAGCAAAAATGAATAGACTGGGCGTATCAAAGGAAATTTTAGACAGATATACAAGTGTAAGTATTCAAACAACTTACGATATGGCAAAAGGTTTGCTTCAAACAAGCCCAGCGGACATGGTTATTGCAACAACTGGCTATGCAAGTTCAGTATCGCCAAATGAAGATGCAGGCTTGGCATTTATAGCAATTGGTGATAGAACGCGCATAGATGTTTTCAAAAATAAATTCAGTGGCACTCGTTCAGAAGTGATTGAAACTACCGCATCGGCATCATTATTTTATTTAATTAAAAAATTACGTAAAAATGATTTTTATTTAGACAAAAATGAGATATAATAAAAGTAGGAGAAAAATATATGGCAGAAAAAACAACAGATAAAACAAGTGGCTTAGAATTAGCTATCAGCCAAATCGAAAAGCAATTTGGTAAAGGTGCAATTATGAAACTTGGCGATGCACCTATTCAAAAAGTTGATGTTATTTCAACAGGATGCTTATCACTTGACATGGCATTAGGAATTGGCGGAATTCCAAGAGGTAGAATTATTGAAATTTACGGGCCTGAATCATCAGGTAAAACAACCGTTTCTCTTCATATTCTTGCAGAATGTCAAAAAGCAGGCGGAACTGCCGCATTTATTGACGCTGAGCACGCTCTTGATCCTGCATACGCAGAAAAACTAGGCGTAAACATTAAAGAATTGTATGTTTCTCAACCAGACAATGGCGAACAAGCCCTTGAAATTTGCGAAACATTAGTAAGAAGCGGTGCAGTTGACATCGTTGTAATCGACTCAGTTGCAGCACTAACACCCAAAGCGGAAATTGACGGAGATATGGGCGATTCGCACATGGGGCTTCAAGCGCGTTTAATGAGCCAAGCACTTAGAAAAATTACCGCTATCACAAGTAAAAGTAACACTTCAATTATCTTTATCAATCAACTTCGTGAAAAACTTAACACAATGGGATTTGGTGGTACGCCAGAAACAACAACTGGCGGTAAAGCTCTTAAATTCTATTCAAGTATCAGGCTCGATGTTAGAAAAATTGAATCGCTCAAGGATAGTTCAGGCGAGATAGTTGCTTCAAAAACTAGAGTTAAGGTTGTTAAAAACAAAATGGCACCACCATTCAAAACAGCAGAATTCGAAATTGTCTTTGGAAAAGGTATTTCAAAGGAGGGAAATGTCCTTGATTTGGCTGCCGATAAGGGAATTATTCAAAAAACAGGCTCTTGGTATTCATACAATGGCGAAAAAATCGCACAAGGTAGAGAAAGTGCAAAAGCATACCTTGCAAACAACCCAGAATTCTTTACAAAAGTTGAAAAACAAGTCAAAGAAGCCCTTGGTTTTAACTATTAAAAATAATAAACTTGAAAGAAGGTGTTCGCCTTCTTTTTTTTATGACACGTTGTCCAAATAATTCAGTTTTTCATATAACTAAATATGATATACAAG
>CAYJAO010000038.1:0-6333 GCA_964368355.1 uncultured Lachnospiraceae bacterium
CCGTTTCGCCTTTGCGGCGAATTTCAATACGCCAATTGACAAAAAACTTTTTAAGTTATATCATAAAAACATGATAACAGAAGTAAAAAAGAGTCTTTTAAACGAATTAATGACAAAAACTCTTCCTCAAAAAAATAAAGAAGATAAAAAGAAAATAAAGTTAATTGTTGGATTGGGGAATCCAGACAAAAAATATTTTGATACCTATCACAATATAGGTTTTTGTTTTATAGATAAATTGTCAGTAAAGCTTGACATCAAAGTAAAGAAAAAAGAATGCAAAAGCATTACTGGTGAAGGTTTTATTGAAAGAGTTGAAACAGTGATCAACCCAAGTTCAAAAGAGATATCAACAAAAGTTTTAAAAGATAAAATAATCTTGGCAAAACCACAGACATATATGAACTTGAGTGGGGAAGCAGTTAACGAGCTAATGAAAAAATATAAAATCTCAGAAAGAGAAATTTTAATAATTTCAGATGATATCGATCTTCCTGTCGGGAATTATCGTTTTAGAGAAGCAGGCAGTGCCGGGACACATAATGGACTTAGAAATATAATTCAAATTATAAAGACAAGCGATTTTAAGAGAATAAGAATTGGAATCGACAAAGATGATAAAATTGACCTAGCTGACTATGTTCTTTTAAAAGTATCAAAAGAGAATAGAGAAAAAATAAACAAAACCATGGACGATGCAATAGATTTTTTACAAAATAATTTATTCTAATAACATAAAAATAAATTTATTTATTAAAAACAGCAAAAATGCTGTTTTTTATTAACAAAAATTAATAAAAACAACCTAAAATGTTAGGCTGTTATTATTTCTTTTACTGAAGTGACAAGCGATTTTGTTTTCCCATTTTCTTTCATTTGTTCAGTGATTTTATCTCGTGCATGGATTATTGTTGTGTGGTCACGACCGCCAAACGCTTTTCCTATTATAACAAGAGGGAGATCAAGTAATTCATTTATCAAATAGATAGCAATCATTCTTGGTTCTACTATCTCTTTGTTTTTCTTTTTGCCAACTAAGTCAGATTTTGAAACTGAAAAATATTTACAAACTGCATCTATAATGTTCTCAATAGTTAAATCTTCGCGTTTTTCATCTAAATCTTCCTTGAAGGCCTCCTTTGCTTCTTCAAGAGTAGCGGATTTTTTACCTAAAAGGGTTGCGAAGAAATATACTTTTGAAAGCATGCCTTCCAATTCACGAATGTTGGTATCAATTTTTTCAGCGATGAAAGTTATAACGTCATCGTCTATAAAATATTTTTCCAACTGTGCTTTTTTACGCAAAATTGCAACACGAGTTTCAAAATCGGGTATTTGCATATCTTGGATAAAACCGCTTGCAAATCTTGACCTTAATCTATCGCTTAAAGTTGCTATTTCTTTTGGCGGTCTATCTGATGCAATAATTATTTGCTTATTGTTTTGAAATAAATCATTAAAAGTGTGGAAAAATTCTTCCTGTGTTTCATTTTTATTATTGATAAACTGAATATCATCAACCATTAAAACGTCAGTATTGCGATATTTTTCTCTAAACTTGCTTATATTTAATTCCTTGCTTGAACCATGCAAACTGTTTATATAATCGTTTGTAAATTGTTCACAAGTGACATATTTTATCTTTAAATTTGGCTTTTCTTTTTGAATATAATTTCCGATAGCATGAAGTAAGTGAGTTTTTCCAAGTCCAACACCGCTGTATATGAAAAGCGGATTAAATCTTTGACCAGGGTTTTCTGCAACTGAATGAGCAGCAGCATAGACAAATTGGTTTGACTTTCCTACAACAAAATTGTCAAAAGTATATTTTGGATTAAATTCACTACTTTGTTCTTGGTCATCTTTGCTTACAATGGCTTGATTGGTGTCAGGCTTGTTTTTCTTTAAATAATCTTTCTTTTCAACAGGGCTAAGTACATCAAAAGTGACTTCTTCACCAAAAACCTCAGTTATTGCTTCTTTTAATTGCTCTGAATGTCTTTTTAAGAGTTGTTTTTTTGCATATTCCGTGTTAGCAACTAAAATTAGTTTTCCAGAATTAGGAAAATCAACCACTTCCAATGGTTCAATCCATAATTCAAAAGAAACGGCGCTTACCATTATCTCAACTTTATTTAATACTTGTTTCCACAATTCTTGAAGCTCTTTCATATTTTCCTCAAAATTGATTATACACGCAAATCTAAAAAATTGTCAACCTTTTACGAGATTTATAAAACAGATTTAAAAAATATATAGGAACAAGCGAGTCAGTTTAAAACAAAACGTTTGACATAATTAAGTTATTAATATATAATCAAAATTACTTGTAAGAAAGCAATTAGTTTTTTTGCGGTATAAATTAATAGGAGGGAAAGATGAAAAGAACGTATCAGCCAAAGAAACGCCAAAGGAACAAAGTTCATGGGTTTCGTGCTAGAATGAAGACTCAAGGCGGAAGAAACGTTGTCAAAAGACGTAGGAATAGAGGCAGGGCAAAACTTTCTGCATAAAGGGAGGCGAATATGCTACCAAAAGAAAATCGCCTAAAAAAAAATAAACAATTTACTTATATTTATAAGCATGGTCAGACAAAGCATTCTCAGTTGCTTTCAGTAAGTTATATAAAAACAAAATATCAACCTTTTAAAATTGGATTTACTGTGAGTAAAAAAATTGGGAATAGCGTGACAAGAAGTAAAGTAAAAAGATTACTAAGAGAAGCGGTCAGATTGCAATTAAAAAACATCAACAACGGATACAATTATATATTTATTGCTAGGGAAGGGATAGACCAATTAAATCTTGACACAATCAAAAACACAATCAAAGAATTACTAATCAAATCGGGACTTTTTATAAAAGAGATTAAAGATGAAAAAACACCGGACACAACTTCGGTTTAAATAGAGAAAAATGAGAAAGTTTATTTTTATAATAACCTATCCACTTAGATTACTTTTTTTAGGATTAGTTTATTTTTATAAATTTTTTATTGACCCAGTCATACCAAAAGTATGTAGATTTACTCCAACGTGTTCCACATATATGGTACAGTCAATAAAAGAATTTGGACCGATTAGAGGTGCTTGGATTGGAACAAAAAGATTATTCCGTTGTCGGCCGGGCATAAAGGGTGGATTTGACCCGATCCCCCCAAATATTAAAGGAGAACTAAAATGGCTTTTATAAGCAACATTTCAAATTTTTTTCTTAATGCAATTGTAATAGCAGAACCAACTGGTGTGTGGGAAAAAATTATCATGGCATTCCATAATGGAATTCCCAATTATGCATGGGCAATTATTGTTTTTACGCTAGTATTAAAAGTTGTTTTATTGCCACTTGATTTTTTCAATAGAAAAATCACGGCAAAAAACACAAAACTTCAAACAATCGTTCAGCCAGAAATTCAAAAAATTCAAAAGAAATATGGCAATAACAAACAAATAATAAATCAAAAGACAATGGAGATTTATAAAAAGTACAATTACAATGTGACGGGTTCATGCGTAATTATGCTTGTAAACATGGCATTGACCTTGTTTATCTTTATTACTTTATTCTCAGGACTCAATAGTATGGCTGCATACAAAGTTGGTTATCAATACCAAGAAATGGAAAAGACATATAATGAATATGCCTATGGTATTTCTATTGGGGAAAATGGAGAAGAAATTAATATTGAAACTGATTACGAAAAATATATAAATGCATATAATGCCCAAAAAGATATAATTAAAACAAATGCTGAAAATGACAAGAAGAATGAAATAATAATAAGCCACGCGGAAGATGAAACTCCATACGATTTTAACACAAATGCAACAGATGAAGAAAGAGAAGAAGTAACAAAAGCGGGCGAGGACGCGATAGCTTTAGAAAGCAATATTGAATTAATGAAAACTGCAGGAGAAACTGAGGCTGGGAAGACAGAAGAGACAATTATCAGCGAAATCAATGCTGCTGTTTTAGATACGTATAGCAAGGTTAAAAACAATTGGTTGTGGATTGATAACGTATGGAAATCAGATGTGCCTTGGAAAGAATCTGCAACAAGTTATGACGAGTTTATTTCTTTAACAAAAATCACCTATAAAACTGAGCTGGGTGAGGGCGAAGAAACTTTCTACACTAGATTAGAAGTAAATAAGGAAACAGATGAGCAGACATATGAAAATGTTACGGCTGCCGTCAAAAGCGAGAGTAGAGTAAATGGTTATCTTATCATTCCTATTTTAGCGGTTGCTATGAATGTATTGTCAATGTTGGCAACGCAAGGCAAATTAAAACTTCCAAATAAAAAGAAAAAAGAAGAAGTTGTTATTGACCCGGAAAATCCACCTAAAAAACAACCTGGTGGCTGGTTAATGTTGGTCTTAATTCCAGCACTTATGGGATATATTACAATTTCATACAACGCGGTGTTTGGATTATACATTTTAATGAGTTCGGTTGTAAGCGTCGCAGCAACTCCATTGATTAATTGGGGCGTAAAGAAACTCGAAGAAAGAGAAGATAAAAAGAAGAAAGAAAAGGTAGAAGTTGGATATAAACGTTAACCTACAAGATAAAGGAGAGAAATATGTTAAGTTTTGAAGGAACGGGCAAAACAATTGAAAAGGCAATTGAAAATGCACTTTTTGAGTTAAAAGCAATTCGTGAAGATGTCGATATTAAAATTATTGAAGAAGGTGGACTATTTAAGAAAGCCAGAGTATTAGTCACAATTTCAGATGATTGTATATCAAAATATCAAAAAAGAAGAGCAGTTATAGAAGATGCTAAAGAAGAAGAATTAAATGTAAAAGCAATGTTCGCGAGCGTTGAAACTTTGTCAGAAAAAAAGACAGAAAAGCACATCGAGAAAGAAGAAAAAAAGGCCGCCAAAGAACAAGACAAAGAAATAAAGAAAGAAAACAAAAAAGAAGCAAAAAAAGATAGGATGTCAGGAAAGGACTTTGTCAAAGGACTCTTGCAAGAACTTAAAATAGAAGCAGAAATTTATATTGAAGAAACTCCTGAAACAATATCAATCAAAGTTCAAGGCGGGAACTCTGGAGATTTGATTGGCTATCGTGGAGAATGCTTAAACGCAATACAATATGTTGCATCGATCATCGAGAATGAAAATTCTGATAAACGTAAAAAGTTGGTTTTAGATATTGAAAACTATCGAGCAAGAAGAGAAGAAACATTAAAAGCGCTTGCTCATAGAATAGAAGTAAAAGTTGCAAAAACGGGGAGATCTATGCGTTTAGAGCCGATGAGTCCAAATGAACGCAGAATTATTCATACAGAACTTCAAACAAGTGAAAAAGTAACAACAACAAGTAGAGGCACAGAGCCAAGCAGATTTGTTATCATACTTCCAAAAAACAGCCAAGAAGATAATATTGAAGAGGGCGGAGATGCAGAATAATTTCTAAAACTTACTTGTTAATCACTGCTCTTTATGTTAAAATAAAACCGTGAAAAAGATTTTTACGGTTTTTATTTTTATACTATGCTTATGTTTGCCACTTGCAAACAATTTTTCTATTATTTATGCCGAGAGTGAAAATGTAAAAGTGGTAGTTGAAGAGTGTAGCTTATATATTAATGTAGAAGAAATAGATAATAAGATAAATCTTTCGTTTGAAGATTGTGAAAAAATTGATTTAGCTTTTGGCGAAGAGCTAACTTTGTTATCACAAGAAATAGTAGAAATGACCTCTGATGATTTTAATTTTTACTATGTTTCAATAAGTAAAAATGGCGAAGATTATGAAGGGTATGTTATCACAACATTTGTTATGCCAAACGAAAACGTTGCCCTTGCAAAAACACTAGATCCAAACGCAAAAGTTTTATATAAAGATACAATTATTTATGCATCAAAAGATGCAAACAATGAATTAAAACTCGGTGAAGAAACAATAAAACTTAAACAGCAACAAGATGTGAAAATCCTTGATGGATATGACAAAAATAAAGAATTTCACGAGATAATGTTCGAGATAGATGGAGTGATCTATACTGGATATATAAAAACCGCTGATTTGCTTGTAGAAGGGTTTAATGGAATAATAATTTTAATTGTATTTATTTTTATTTTAGTTGCTTCAATAGCAATTTCAATAGTTTTAACAACTAAAAAGAAAAGAAAGGGAAAAATAAACAAAAAAATAAGCAAAGCGAAAAAAGCAGAGGAAAAAGAAAATAAATAAAAGTCGTCTTAATTGACGACTTTTTAATTATATATTTTACCAACGAAATTTCTTTTTTATTTCCATATTTTTTCTAAATGCGTTGCCGTTTTTCTTGGGTTCAGCTTTAGTTTCTTGTTTAGAC
>CAYJAO010000039.1:0-6328 GCA_964368355.1 uncultured Lachnospiraceae bacterium
GTTGTAATGTTAAAAATAAATTTCTTTTTAAATTATTTATATCGCAAATATTTATTATTGGGGACGCTGAATTTTTAAAAACATATTCGCTCGCCACCTCTTCTTCATAACTTAATGGAGTCAATGAATAAAGCCCCGGCAAGTCGACCAATGCGCCGATTTTTTCGCCGAAAACAAATTTCTTCTCTTTTTCAGCAACCGTGACGCCATGCCAATTTCCAACATGTTCGTTAGAGCGTGTCATGGAATTAAATAGGGTTGTTTTGCCTGTGTTGGGATTCCCGACCAATAAAAATTTAACAGGGTCATCTTCGTTATTTTTTTTAAAAATTTTTATTGCAGATTTATGTGAAAAAAGATTTTTGAAAGGATTGTTAATTCTTCTAATGTTCATGCTCGACTCACCTTTACTATTTCCGCGACAGTGGCACGCAACGAAAGTAAACATCCTTCAATCTCAATCAGCATCGTTTTCTTCAGCGCTGAAAACTGAACTACTTTTAGTTTTACTCCTTTAACAAATCCCAATTCGCTTAATCGACGCGCAATTCCAACACGTTCACAATTGAGTATTTCTACAATATATTCAACATTCTTTTCGCACAAATTAAGCGATAAATTTTCCACATCGTATTTTATGAATGCAAGGCTATACTTATTTCTCATTTTAAATATTTTTGAAAAAATACTTGGCTTTTATTTTAAAGTATGGTACATTATAACCGAATATAGTGTTAGGAGAAAAATATGAAGTGCATATATTGTGGATATTTTGATAGTAAGGTTATTGATTCAAGAGCAACAGATGAATCGAATTCTATTCGTAGACGCCGCGAATGTTTACAATGCGGAAAGCGTTTTACGACATATGAAACAGTTGAGACTACCCCTGTTTTAGTTATTAAAAATGATGGTAGTAGACAGCCATTTGATGCTGAGAAGATTAAGAAAGGGCTTATCAAGGCTTGCGAGAAACGCCAAGTAAGCATTAACCAGATTGAAACCATCGTTTGCGATATAGAAAAGAACATTTCCAACTCTCTTTCACAAGAAGTTAAGTCTTCTGAAATCGGTGAAATGGTCATGCAAAAATTAAGAGAAATTGATGATATTTCGTACATACGCTTCGCATGTGTTTACAGAAAATTCGAAGATGTCACAAAACTAATAAGCTTCTTAGAGACAATTTAAAATAAAAAAATAAAATAAAACCACGGCGCCTCGTGGCTTTTTATTTGTCATATTTTGACAAAGTTTGTAGTAAAAAATATTTTTCTAGCATATATATTAAAGCAAAGGAAAACAAATTTGGAGTCTTCTTTTTTAGATTTGAGGTGTAAAGAAGTGATAAATATTGTCGATGGCACTCGCCTTGGACATATTGTTGACGTTGTCGTCACGCTAAACACTGGACAAATTAGCGGAATTGTTGTACCTGGCAATAAGAGTATTTTTAGTTTTTTAAAAGGTGGAAACGAATTGTTTATCCCATTCTCTCAGGTGTGCAAAATTGGAGAAGATGCTATTTTAGTTGAATTATTCGGCGTAAACAATCCCGTTACAACTTACGATTTTAGAAATAAACAATAAATTATGATACAAGCAAGACAACCAATATCATTGGTCTTCTTTTTGTTCTTTTAAATATAAAAGTGGAAAGCGTTTTTTTCACATTTGCCTTTATTTCGTTAGGATCAAAAGCGCGCAAATCTTGTTCTTTTAACGAATTAGCAATCACGGTTCTAGCATCTTGGTTAAACGCATCTGCTTCTTTATCATAAACGACGCCACGAGTGATAATGAAAGGATCAAAACTTGTTTCGCCAGATAATGAAAGCATATTTAAAACAGCAACACAAACGCCTTCCTCAGAAAGTTGTCTTCTATCTTTCAAAACAGAGCTACCCATATCGCCCATTCCAGAGCCATCAACCAATCTGATTCCTGCCGTCACATAGCCGACTTGCTTGATGAAATTCTCTCCCATTTCAACTTGCATACCCATGTCTGGAAGGATTATATCTCTTGCATTCATTCCCATAGAAATTGCAAGTTCCTTATGCTGTTTTAAGTGCCTATATTCGCCGTGAACTGGTATGAAGAATTTAGGATTCGTAAGAGCATGGATCGTCTTTAGCTCTTCTTGGCATGCGTGCCCAGAAGCATGGACTTCAGCCAACTCATCGTAAATGACGTTTGCCCCCTTCTTAAACAATTCGTTGATTACATTATATACGGCCTTTTCATTGCCAGGAATTGGAGACGCGGAGAATACCACAGTATCTCCTTCGCCTAATTTGATTTTTGGGAAATCGCCATGTGACATTCTTGTCAATGCACTAAGTGGCTCACCTTGGCTTCCAGTAGAAAGTATCAACAATTCTTTGTCGGCATATTTATCAATCTTGTCGATGTCGACTATATTTTCTTTGTTGTAAGTCAACTCACCTATTTTTGCCGCCGCTTCGCTAACATTGATCATGCTTCTGCCAGCAAAAGCAACTTTTCTTTTAAACTTTTCAGCAAGCCATAAAAGTTGTTGCAAGCGGTGTACATTTGAAGCAAAAGTTGCAACAAACAACCTATCTTCTTTATACTTTTCAAATAGCCCTTCAAGGGTTTTGCCAACGTTTGATTCACTCATTGAATAACCCTTTCTGCAAACGTTAGTGCTTTCACAAAGCAATAGATTGACACCCCTCTTGCCCAATTCACCAAAACGTGTAAGGTCGGTCATAACGTTGTCTATTGGAGCAAAATCAATCTTAAAGTCGCCGGTATGAATTATGTTGCCAACTGGTGTTGTTATACATAGCGCTAAAGCCCCTGCAATTGAGTGGCTGACTTTTATAAATTCAATTTGGAAATTCCCCAGTTTTAATAAACTTCTATGTTTTACTCTTACCGCCTTGTATTCCAATCTATGCTCTTGCATTTTGTTATCAACCAGAGCAAGCGTCATTGCTGTGCCATAAACGGGAACTCTAAGTTCGTTTAAAACATAAGGCAGTGCGCCAATATGGTCTTCATGCCCGTGTGTTAGAATAATCCCTTTGACCTTATTTTTGTTCGCCGTAAGATACGACATATCTGGGACAATCAAATCAATCCCTGGGAACTCACCTGTAGGGAAAGCCAAACCAGCATCAATGACAATTATTTCATTATCATATTCAATTGCTGTCATGTTTTTACCAATTTCACCGACACCACCCAAGAAAGTGATTTTTACGGTTTTCTGTCCCACTTTTACTTTTTGATTTGATACTTTCTCAAGTTCCCCTTCTGTATTCTGAGCAAGTTCAATTTGAGGAGCAAGCCCGGCTACTTTTTTCTTTTGGTGATTAAAAGAGGCGTCCTTCTTATTGAAATTGTTCTGTTTTTTACCTTGATTAGAATCAGCCTGTATTGGTTTGCTACTTGCTTCATTATTCCTTTTCATAGGTCTTCTGTTATTTTGATGCTTTTTGTTTGCACCGATTTTATCTGCTGTTTTATCAACGGCAGAATTTGCCCCTTCTTGGGGCGTTGCTGTGTTTTCGTTCATATTAATTTTCCTTTTTTATATTTAAAGCCTAAAATTTTAGACATTAATTCAATTTATTGTTTATAGTTTAATCTTTTTTTATATTTTGTAAATAGTTTTTTTGCAAAATTAAATTTTTATAATTAAATTATTTCTTTTAATTTACTAAATGAGTCGTTTTCTTCTAAACGTTTGGGTGAAAGAATTGTGTCAAGATCAACGTAATATCTCATACCTTGGCTTCCGTAGAACATAACCATTTCAAAAATGTAGAAAAATGCGATTGCGAGAGGAATGATAATAGGGAAAGTAAATGTTCCCAATAGATAATTGAGGGCAATAGTAATTATCATAATCATTAATGCTGTTGAGAAAACTTTAAGGAATCTTCTCATAACTGCTTTCATGCCTTTCTTAAATGCAACAAACATGTTGCAGTCGTAAACGACTATTGCAGGCATCCAGCCAGCAAAGAAAGAACGCTTTAATGCAACTAATATTGCAATAACGGCAAATACTATGAATGGTGTAAAGTAAATCAAAATACCACCCAAAGTTGTTAAGCGAAGAGTATAAATTACTGCTGCGGCAATTCCAAGATTGACTGGTAAAAATACCAAATTTTTAAATAATTGGAACCGCACTGAGCGCTTAAACATTTTTGCATAAGAACCAACAAAAGAATATTTTGTCAAACTGGACATATATCCAAACAAATTCTGCCCCACTGCCAAATCAGCCAATCCTAAAAAGAATGGGAATAAATAAAATACTACAAAACTTAAGTAGATGACAACCCAAGTATTGGTCACAAATAGATTAAAGAATATGCTTAAAAGTGCTGTTAAGGTGGTATTTAAATCGACTAAAAATCCAAATAAATCAACCGACACGTTAAATCTTGTTAAGAGCGTTCCAAAATCGTTTAGTGCCCCGCCAGCGTTGAATTCAGTTCCTATAACTCCAAAAAATGGCGCTATCAAGCCAACTGTTATCCCGATGACGATTATATAATAGAGTATCAACTTCCAAACGGTTGAAAAATTCGCAGCCAATAATTTTGTGGAATTTTTAAACATCATACTATTTTTTTACCACCATTTTATATATTTCCCGCATGTTGATAAAAATCAAGCAATCTTTAAATGTCCTAAGGTCAAGACCTATCATTCTATTAACTTTTTCTATGCGATATATCAATGTGTTTCTATGGACATATGAACTAGCAGAAGCATGAGACAAATTTAAGTCACCTTTTATGAAGGCATCAACCGTTTCGTTGATTGCATCATTTTCAAGTACCTTAATTAAATCTTTGCATCTAAAAATCTTACGATAAGCAGTAATCTTCAATCTCTTACCGACCACTCGCTCAGTTCTAAATAAATCTCTATTCTCTTGATTGGAAAAAATCAAATTTCCGCTTTTCATTTAATGCTCCTATAATTTAGTCTTTTTATCTTTTGATTAATTCTCTATAGACCCCAGTTTAAACTTAATTATTCTTTTTGTCAAACTCTTTGCGACATTTGGAGAAACAGTTGCAATAACGGTTGTCACTTTTCTTTGTAAAAACTCTTTTTTAATCAACTCAGTAATTTTTTCATATTCTTCTTCGGAAAGCTTTTGAAAGATATTATCAATCAACACAACTTCAATATTGCGCAAAGAAAGTCTTGCAATTGATAATACATATTTTTCAAACAAAGTCAAATTTTTAACTTTTTCATCTCTAAACTTTTCTAAGTTGTACTCTATCAAAAGATTGTTTATTTTCTCTTCCATTTCTGGCTTGTTCATCTTTCTACTTCTCAATAGAATCTGTAAGTTCTGATAGACTGTTTTTTTCTCAAAAAATACAGGTGTGGCAGGGATATATCCCATATCAACATCGATTGAAAAATCAACTTTTTTAAGAGGAATTCCTTTTATATAAACTTCCCCAGTAAAATCTTTCTCAAGTTTTGCTAAAACTCTCAGCATTGTTGTCTTTCCACTATTTTCTTCTCCAAGCAATGCTACTGTTTCACCTTTGTTGATTTCAAAGTTTACATCATATAGCGCGTAAAATTCTTTAGTGAATTTCAAGCTTACATTTTTAACAAGAATCATTTCATCCTTCCTTATGTTTACATTATACATATATAATATTTTTTTTACAACTAAATTCTAAACAAAAATTTTAGCGCATTTTATCAAATGTTGTTAACTAATAAAAAACAGGCTTTCGCCTGTTTTTGATTTTAAAATTCTTAAGTGCCAAATCCGCAGAAAGTAAAATACTGATACAACTTTTCGCAATCACTTTCGACGAAACCATTAATCAATGTTTTTGCTTCTTCATAATTGGCAGGTCCATCAGCTTCATATCGGGCATATGCTACAATAAGCTCTGTATCAATTATTTGTCCAATATAATATATGTCCTGATATTCCGTATTGCTTGGGTCTGTTTTGCAATTTATATGTAACACTAAAAATCCTTCATATTCTTCCCATGTCATGGTTGGATCTGTAAGAAGTTCTGAAAAAAGCCTTCCATTATTATCTAAAGATTCCGTATTTATTAATCCATCCCAATTATCAGCAGTTATGGTAACAGTACAATAATAGTTGTCCATTTTGTACATGCCTACTGCATCTTCTATCAGGCTCCACCCGTCAGACTCATCATCGCAATACTCATATGTTGTGTATTCCCCTTCGATGCTGACCTCTTCTGCTGGACCGCCTTCTGGTGGGTCGTTTGCTGGTGGGTTCTTCTCTCCGCAGCCTGCGAAGATTGCTGACACTGGGGCGATG
>CAYJAO010000040.1:0-6318 GCA_964368355.1 uncultured Lachnospiraceae bacterium
GGGCTGGACCAAGCGGAGTGTTTTGCGCTTATGAGTTGATAAAATTTGGTAAACACAAAAATATTTTAATTATAGAACAAGGAAAAAGTATTAAAAATAGATACTGTCCAATGGAAAAGTTGGGTAAATGTGTACATTGTAAACCTTATTGCAATATAACAAGTGGGTTTTCTGGTGCAGGGGCTTTTTCAGATGGAAAGTTAAATTCTTATCATCTATCCCTTCATAACAAAGAAGGAGATATTTATCTTGGCGGGAATGGCGGGAGTTATATCAAACAATACATGAAAAATGATGATATAAAGGCATTGTTGACATATACCGATGATGTCTATCTTAAATTTGGCGCAGATTCTCATTTGAATGGTATTGAATTTAGAGATGAAATCATTAAACTACAAAAGAAAGCAAAGAAAAACGATTTAACATTAATAGATTTTCCTATTAGACATTTAGGAACCGAAAAAGCCCATATTCTTTACACAGATATAGAAAATTATCTCAATGAGAATGAACTCCAAATGAGATTTAATACTACGGTAGAAAATCTTGTTATTGAAAATGGCGAGATAAAGGGTGTTGAGGTTCGAGATGCTTTAAAACAAAACAGCAGAACCGAAACATTATATGCTGATAAAGTTGTTTTAGGCGTTGGCAGAAAAGGTGCTGCATGGCTGAGTGATATGTGTGTAAAAAATGGCATCAAAACGGTCGTTGGTTCAGTTGACATAGGTGTTCGCTATGAACTTGCCGATAATGTGATGAAAGATATCAACAAATATATGTATGAAGGCAAATTTATTGGCACTCCAGAACCATTTAAAGACAAGGTTAGAACGTTCTGTCAAAACCCAAGCGGGTTTGTGTCCACTGAAGTATATGATAATAACCTTACATTAGTTAATGGGCATTCATATAAAGACAGGAAAAGCGAAAACACAAATCTTGCAATTTTGGTTTCCCACAACTTTACCTATCCTTTTAACAAGCCAATTGAATATGGCGAAAATATTGCTGAAAACGTCAACAGGTTGGCTGCTGGAAGCGTCCTTGTACAGAGATTGGGAGATATCTTAAAAGGTAAGAGAACTTGGGAAAAGGATCTCGAAAGAAATGAAATTCAACCTACATTAAAAACTGCTATTGCTGGCGACATTACTTATGCGATAGGTTATAGAACAATGACTGACATTCTTAATTTTATCAAAAATGTAGACAAGGTTGTTCCTGGGTTTGCAAATCCTGAAAACCTTTTGTACGCTCCTGAAATCAAATTTTATTCCAACACTGTTATTGTTGATGGGAACTTTGAAACAAACATTAAACATCTTTATTGCATCGGAGACGGCGGCGGTTTAACTACTGGTTTAATGATGGCATCTGCATCTGGCATTCAAATGGCTCGCAACTTACAAAAATAAAAAAACAAAGAAATAAATTGTTGATGTGAAGCGAGGCTCTTATAGTGTATATATTTATATATGCCTCGCTAAACCTCTTTTTTCAATCCCCACTATTGTTTTATTCAAAGCGAAAAACGTGTAAAATTATAATGTTTTTGTTTGTTTTTTGATTGTTGCGTGGTATACTAAAAATATGTATCAAGCATTGTATAGAAAATATCGTCCACAAACATTTAATGAGGTTATAGGGCAAGAGCACATAACAAAAACACTTTCTAATCAAGTTAAAAAGGGTGAGATTTCGCATGCTTATCTGTTTTCGGGGAGCCGCGGTACTGGCAAAACTAGCATTGCCAGAATTTTTGCGCGTGCCGTTAACTGCATAGATAATAAAGATGGGTCTCCATGTTATAAATGTGAAGTTTGCCAAGCGCTTAGCGAGATGAATAATATGGACATATTAGAAATTGATGCTGCGTCAAACAATAGAGTTGATGAAGTCCGTGAAATTCGTGAAAAAGTAAAATTTTTACCAACTAATGGCAAATATAAAGTGTACATTATTGATGAAGTTCATATGCTAACCGATAGTGCTTTTAATGCACTATTAAAGACATTGGAAGAGCCTCCAGCACACGTTGTATTTGTGCTTGGAACAACTGAACCACACAAACTTCCACAGACCATTCTTTCACGTTGTTTGCGTTTCGATTTTAAATTGATCAGCCCAAGCGATTTGAAAAAACATTTGATTTCAATATTTAATAAAGAAAAGATAAACTATGAAGATAATGCAGTCGATTTAATTGTTTCCGCCGCGCAGGGAAGTGTTCGTGACATGCTTTCGATTGCCGATTCGGTTGTTTCTTTTGGGAATGGCGTTGCAACCTATGCAAACGCACTTAATATGTTGGGAGCAACCGACCTCGATGAACTTTTTGCTTTCACTGATGCGATACTAAAAAAAGACACCGGCAGAGCGTTTGATGAAATCAATAAAGCAGTTTTAGGTGGAATTAATATTTCAGTTTTTGCAAAAGATGTGACAGTACACTTTAGAAATTTATTAGTATTAAAAACTTCAAAAAATGCAGATGAGATTTTGAATATGCCAGCCGAAACAATTGCAAGATTGGGAGAACAGGCAAATGGCGTAAACGAAGAAGAATTAATGTTCTTAATGAAAAATTTTAGTGAAATAGAAGCAGATTTGAAATACGCTTTGAGCCCCAAAACATTAGTTGAAGTTGCAACAGTAAAAGCCATTCTTGGCGAAGAGGGCTCAAAAAAAAACTAAAAATTAAGCAATTGGAACCAATTTCAAACGCGAAGCAAGTTTGGGGAAAGCTTTTAACGCGCTTGCGTGAAAATGGAGATACTGCATTGTTTGTATCTTGTGGGGAAATCAACGATGTCGAAATCGAAGGCACCACTCTTATTATAAAGACAGACAAAAAGTACTTGGCCGAACTGATTGATACCGATCAAAATATACATTCATTGAAACGCGCTTTAAGATTTTTGGGATATGACTTAGACATAAAAGTACAAGTACTAGAAAGTAAAAGCGAAAAAGCTGAAAAGGATATTGAATTTTTAAAAGGAAAATTGGGAAATTTCTTAAAAATAGATTAAGTGGTGATGCCACTTTTTTTATACAAAATTGTGACAAAATATTCTTGCTTAAATATTTGATAAATTTTGTTAATTATGCTATGATTAACTTACAATTATTTAAAGGAGATTTTATGAGCGGATACAAGGGTGGATTTGGAGGAAACATGGGTGGATTTGGTGGCGGATTCAACATGCAACAATTGATGAAACAAGCACAAAAGATGCAAGAAGATATGCAACAGGCAAAACAAGAATTGCTTTCTACTGAATTTACCGCTAAAGCAGGTGGCGCAATGGTCGAAGTTGTCATGACGGGCGATAAAAAGGTTAAAAACATAACCATAAAGCCTGAAATTGTTGATCCAGACGATATTGAAATGCTGCAAGATTTAATTATCGCAGCAGTAAATGATGCAGTTAGCCAAATTGAAAAAATTGAAAAAGAGAACACGCCAAGTGTCCCTGGCATGATGTAAAAGAGGATACATGAACGAAATTGAATCATTAGAAAAACTCGTTGCTATTTTTCGCTCGCTTCCGGGAGTAGGGGTAAAGACGGCACAACGTTATGCGTATAAGGTGATTAATTCCGATAAAGATTATGCGGAAGAGTTTTCTAATGCAATTTTAGAAGCAAAACAAAAAGTGAAATATTGCGAAGAGTGCGGCAATTTTACAGACAAAAAAATATGCCCAATTTGCTCAACGCGCAGTGCAAAAATTATTTGTGTTGTAAAAGAGCCAAAAGATGTAAACGCGATGGAAAAAGTTAAGAATTATAATGGAGTTTATCATGTCTTGCATGGGACAATAAGCCCACTTGAAAATCGCGGGCCAAATGATATTAGAATAAGAGAATTGCTTGAAAGAATAGCAAAAAATCAAACGCAAGAGGTTATTATGGCAACAAATCCAGATGTTGAGGGAGATGCTACCGCTATGTATATAGCAAAGTTATTGAAACCACTTGGTGTGAAAGTGACAAGAATTGCACAAGGTGTTTCAATGGGAAGTGAGTTGGAGTTTGCTGATGAAGTGACGCTTGCTCGTGCATTGGAAGCGCGCAGAGAAATATAGTTTACTTATAAAAAATGGAGAGTTGATGAAAGTCGTTGAAGAATTAAGAAGAGAGTTAGAGAAGGTTTTTGAAAAGTTGGGCTTTGCAAAGGAAGATGTTAGCGTGACTTTTTCTGATCGTCCAGAGCTCTGCGATTTTCAATGCAATTCCGCTTTTACGCTTTCGAAAAAAGAAAGAAAAGCACCTATTGAAATAGCAAAAATTATTGCTAGTGAAATTACTAGCGATAAGCTGACCATTGAAGCGGTCATGCCTGGATTTATAAATATAACGCTATCAAATAAATATTTATCGGAAATTTTGCAAGGGCTATACAGCGATGATCGCTGCGGAATTGAAAATAAGAAAAGTAAAAAAGTTATCATAGACTATGGTGGCCCAAATGTGGCAAAACCTTTGCACGTTGGGCACTTACGCAGTGCAGTTATTGGCGAAACATTAAAACATTTGGCTAGATTTATGAGCGATGAAGTAGTTGGCGATGTTCACTTGGGTGATTGGGGATTGCAAATGGGATTAACAATCTCAAACATTTTGGAAAAATACGATTGCGAATATTATTATTCCGGGAAAGGTAAAAAGCCAGACATCTCCATTGATGATTTAAATAAGTTGTATCCAGAAGCGGCTGGCAGAGCGAAAATTGATGAAGATTTTAAGAAAAGAGCGCAAAATATCACTGTAAAATTACAAGCAAAAGAGCAACCATATTATGATATTTGGCAATATATTCGAAAAATTTCGATTGATGCAATAAAAGAAAATTATGAAAGATTAAATGTCAATTTCGATTTATGGAATGGCGAAAGCGACGCGCAACCATTCATTGAAAAGACATTTGAGATTTTGCATAATAAAAAATTAATAGAAAAAAGTGAAGGGGCGGAAATTGTCAATGTCGCAAAAGAGACTGACAATGCGCCTATGCCACCAGTTATAGTCCGCTCGAGCGCTGGAGCAGGATTGTATGCCACAACTGATATTGCGACAATCATTTCTCGTGTAGAAAAGTTTAACCCAGATGAAATTTGGTATTTAACCGACAACAGGCAGTGTATGCACTTTGAACAGGTGTTTAGGATATGCAGACTGGCTGGAATTGTTAGAGATGATGTAAAATTAGAGCATTTTCCTTTTGGGACAATCAATGGAACAGATGGAAAGCCATTTAAAACTCGTGATGGAGGGATAATGGCTTTGGCAGATTTGATAGACCTGATTGTAGACGCTTGCGAAGATAAACTTAAAGAAAGCGAAAAGGCTACCGATTTGAGCGAAAGAGAAAGAAAAGAACTGGCAACCAAAATAGGCATAAGTGCTCTTAAGTTCGGCGACATGATAAACTATCGTGAAAAAGATTATATTTTTGATATTCCTAAATTTTGTTCTTTTGAAGGGAAAACTGGACCATATTTATTATATTCATTGGTGAGGATAAATTCGATTTTAGAAAAAGCAGGAAAATTTAAACCAAGTTATTCAATTAATACAAGCATCGAGAAACAAATTATAATTAATTTGTTGAAATTTGCTTGCGATGTGAAATCTTCTTACGAAGATAGAGCCCCAAATATTATGGTGCAAAGTGCATATAGTTTAGCAAGTGCGTTTAATACTTTGTATAATCAAACAAAAATTTTGAGCGAAGACAATGCTGAAAAGAAAAATACTTTGTTAACTTTGCTGTCTGTGGTTAAAAAAGCTTTAACGATATTTGCTGAAATATTAGGCGTAGAAATCCCAGAAAAAATGTAATTTAAAATGCCTAAAAATGCGATAAATAAAGGGCGAAAAATAAATTAAAAATTTTTTAGAAAAGTATTTACAAATGTTTTCTAATATGGTATTATATGAACAAGAACTGGAGGGAATATGAATTCAGGAAGAATAGCAGCAGCATTAGCAAACAACAATCTTACATGTGTAAGAGTAGCATCAAGTAATAAAGTATATTTAAAAGTTAAGAGCGATGGAGCAGTAGAGCAATTTAAAAGACCAAGTAGTAAAGTTTTTATGTGTGATGCTCTCAGAGCTGCAGTTTTTAGTGCGGGAATAGATACTAATTCAAAAGATCTTGGTGCAGAGTTATAATATAAATATTAATTATTAAAAGTGGCGAAAGCCACTTTTTTGTTGCAAATTTATTATTAATAAAAATAAGGTGCTTATCTTATTTTTTTGTTTGTGTTTATTGATTTTTTTTGATAGACTATATAAGGT
>CAYJAO010000041.1:0-6203 GCA_964368355.1 uncultured Lachnospiraceae bacterium
GCTACAAGCAATCCTTTGCCAGTCAAGCGAAGAAAATCCCCTTCTAACGTTATCAAACCATTTTTAAGCATCATCGCAATCTTTTTGGCGTGATATTTTTCTAAATCAAAGTAATTTTCCTTAAATTTGACAAGATTGAGCCCCTCGATTGTGCGAAGTGAAAGCATTAATGTCTCTTCTGCGCATTCCTTTTTAGAAAGTTTTTCAGCCGTTATGACTTGTTTTTTAAGCATCTTTTCCAAATTAGTATTTTTATTAATTTTTTGCCAAAATTCAAGATATTCTTTTAAGTTTTCGGTATTTGCAAAGCGAGCATTGTTATATAACGAATGAGCAGCCAATCCAAAACCAATATAGTCTGCACGCTCCCAATAACCCTTGTTATGTTTAGACTCTTTTCCTTTTTTAGCAAAATTAGAGATTTCATACCTTTCAAAGCCAAGTTTTTTCAAAGTTTTTGATGCGATTTCATATTGTTCTATCAATTTTTCTTCACTCACGCCATTTGGCAAAAGTTCGGCAAGTTTTGTGTCCTCTTCTATTTGCAACATATAGCATGAAAAATGAGTTGCATACTTACTAACTTTGTTCAAAAAAGATTTTAATTGAAAATTACTTTGATGCGGCAAGCCCAAAATAAAATCTACGGAAACATTATCAAAGCCAATGTTTTTTGCCGTTTTCAAACAATTAAAAACATTTGTTTTGTAGTTCTTTAATTCTTCTTCACTTTTAATTCTGCCAACAAATTTTAAAGCACGTTTATTAAAACTTTGCACGCCAAAACTAAGCCTATTAATTCCATATTCTTTGTATTTTTCTAGTTTGCTTTGAGTTGTCGAATTCGGGTTGCATTCAATTGTAATTTCTGCATTATCTAGTACTTTAAAATGCTTTTTCAAGGTTTGTAAAACTGAATTTATTAATTCAGGCTTAACGGTGGAGGGGGTTCCCCCGCCAAAATAAATTGTTTTGACAATTTCATCACTATTAAAATCTTTTTTGCGTGATTTTATCTCATTTTCAAGAGCGGTAAAGTATTTTTCTTTTGTCTTATCGTTTTCAACCGATGAACAAAAAGAGCAATAATAGCACTTGCTGTCGCAAAATGGAATGTGAATATAAATTGACAATTCTTTCCCCATTATTCTCCTACCCTATCTCATCTGCGAATACCTGCTCTTGAATAGTATTTTTACTTTGCAGATTTTCTTTCTGTTTTTGTTTCTTTTCTTTGTGCTCGTGCGTAAAAATTATTATTAAACCGATGACCAAAATTGTAAATTCTATTAAACTTAATACAAGGCTAGAATAATTATGCTTAACTAAATCAAATATAAAGCGCGCGATGGAAGCAAATATCAAAGTAATTTTTAACAATTTGATATTGTCTATTCTAAAGGCAATTGTGAATGTTATGTACACGGCTAATGGGAGTAAATTATACCAATCTTCAAAAACGATGAAAAATTGGAAAATGAATAATAGTATTAGTAAACAAAAAAGCCAAATTGGAAGCACTTTACCTTTCCTTTCGTAAAGATAAAAAAATAGAGTTCTAATAGTTGCCAAGCCAGTTCCTATAAAAGCAAAATATGTTCCTAAAAAGAAATATGAAATACAAATGGCTAAATTTGCCATTATTTGAAAGAACAGCAGCTTTCTCTTCGATTTCACACAGTAAGCAATACACACCAAAACAACAGCGATACCCCCTATCACCTGTGAAATTATATAATTAACTGTAATTACTTCTGGAAAAAACATGTTTCTTTTGTACCTTCTTTATTTTACTCCTCATCGAGTTTTAAAATTGACATAAAGGCTTCAGATGGCAATTCTACTGAACCAATTTGGCGCATCTTTTTTTTGCCCGCTTTTTGCTTTTCAAGTAATTTACGCTTACGAGAAATATCTCCGCCATAACATTTTGCGAGAACATCTTTTCTCATCGCTTTAACCGTTTCTCTAGCAATGACTTTATTCCCGATAGATGCTTGAATCGGTATTTCAAACAGTTGTCTAGGAATAACATTCTTTAATTTTTCTGCTATTGCTCTGCCACGTGCATACGATTTATCTTTATGAACAATTAAGCTTAAAGCGTCGCAAATTTCGCCGTTTAGCACGATATCCAATTTTACAAGATCGCTGGATTCAAATCCAATAAATTCGTAATCAAGGCTCGCATAGCCACGAGTGCGAGATTTCAAACTATCAAAAAAGTCATAGATCATTTCATTTAATGGCAATTTATATTCCATTCTAACTCTTGTCTTATCAAGATACTGCATGTCTAAGTATATTCCACGCTTATCTTGGCATAAATCCATAATCGAACCAACATACTCTGGCGGCGTAAAGATATGAACTTTAACCATCGGCTCTTCCATGTGGTCAATGTCTGTTGGTTTTGGCAAAAGTGAAGGATTGGAAACAGAAACAACATCTTCGTTCGTTTTGTAAACATTGTAGGCAACGCCCGGCGCTGTGGTAATTAAGTCAAGATTAAACTCTCTCTCCAACCTTTCGGTGATAATTTCCATGTGCAATAGTCCTAAAAATCCACATCTAAAACCAAAACCTAACGCGGTAGAATTTTCTGGTGTAAAAACCAGCGACGCATCATTTAATTTTAGCTTTTCAAGCGCATCTTTTAAATCGCCGTACTTTGAGCCATCAACCAAGAATATGCCACTGAAAACAACTGGTTGAACCGCTTTATATCCCGGCAAAGGCTTCTCTGTTGGGTTGGCAAAATCTGTAATTGTATCACCAACTTTTGTTTCTGAAACATTCTTAATGCTTGCACAAATATATCCAACTTCTCCCGCTTTTAATTCTTCAGCAGATTGCATTGATGGTGTAAAAATGCCAACTTCCGTGACATCAAAAACCTTTTTAGTTTCCATCATCTGTATTTTTGAACCAATTTTAACTTTGCCATCAATAATACGTATAATACAAATTGCTCCCTTAAAATTATCGTAAACGCTATCAAAAATAAGAGCTTTTAATGGTGCGTTTTCGTCACCTTTTGGAGCGGGGATATAGTTGACTATCATATCTAAAACATCTTTAATGTTTGTTCCTTCTTTTGCTGAAATTGCAGGAGCAATGGAAGCATCTAGCCCTATAACATCTTCTATTTCTTTTCTAGTATTTTCAACATCTGCACTTGGCAAATCAATCTTATTTATCACTGGTAAAACTTCCAAATTGTTATCTACTGCCAAATAGCAATTTGCCAATGTTTGCGCTTGAACGCCTTGAGTAGCATCCACTATTAAAATAGCCCCCTCGCAAGCCGCGAGAGAACGAGAAACTTCATAAGTAAAGTCAACGTGTCCCGGCGTGTCAATAAGATTTAAGATATATTCAACACCATCTTTTTCATATTTCATTCTAGTTGGAGTAAGTTTGATTGTAATTCCTCTTTCGCGCTCAATATCCATACTGTCCAATAATTGACTTTCCATGTCACGTTTTGCCACGGTTTTAGTTTCTTCTAACAATCTATCTGCCAGGGTGCTTTTGCCATGGTCAATGTGAGCAACTATTGAAAAGTTGCGAATCTTTTCCATTCTTGAATTCATATATTGATATTATAAATAAAACTACCCTTTTCGGCAAGTTTTTTAAGAAAGTTTTTCAAAATACTTTTCTATTTTGTGGTTTTATGTTAAACTGGTATTAATTTAAGGAGAAATATGGATTTATTTAAATCTTGGTTGGTTGAAAAATATGTTGCTCATCGTGGGCTCCATGACGAACAATCTGCAGAGAACTCCCTTTCTGCTTTTGAAAAAGCAATACAAAGAGGATATGTAGTTGAACTTGATGTACAACAAATTGCTGACGGAACGGTTGTTGTTTTTCATGATAGCAGCCTTTCAAGAATTACTGGTCAAGACGGATATATAAAATATTTAATCAAAGAAGATTTGTCTTCTTGCTATTTGAGTGGAACAAAAGAAACCATTCCTACTCTTGAAGAAGCTTTGGAATTCATAAATGGTCGCGCTCCAATAATTATTGAAATTAAAAATACTTCTAAAATCGATACTTTAGAGGCTGCAACTTTAGAAATCTTAAAAAATTATAACGGCGAATTTGCAATAATGTCTTTCAACCCCTATGTCTTAAAGTGGTTTAAGGACAATGCTCCAAAAATTATTCGCGGACAACTTTCATCTTTATTTAAAAATGAAAGGCTCGCCTTTGTTAAGCGTATGGTCTTAAAAAAAATGCTTTTGAATAAAGTTTCTGAGCCAAACTTTATCGCATATGATGCAGCAGCTTTGCCAAATAGATATGTTAGAAAATATAACAATCTTCCACTTTTAGCATGGACAATACGTTCTCAAGAAGAATACATGCACATCGTAAAATATTGCGATAATATAATATTTGAAAACTTCATACCAAAAATTTAGAGCTGTTGGCTCTTTTTTTTATTTCTCTTTTATAGCAATAAAAAACAGCCTATTGGCTGTTTTTGGAGTACACAAATTTACTGTTTCTTTGTTAATTTTTTAACAACAACATTCTTTTCTTTGCCATTTTGTTTTGGCTGATAAAATCTTTTATTTTTTAATTCATTTGGTAAATATTGCTGATCAACCCAGCCGCCAAAATCATGAGGATACTTATACTTTATTTTCTTTGTGTCGTTTGTTGAAGGATGATTGCGTAAATGAAATGGGACTTCTGCATCAGCATATTTTTGTGCCGCTTCTCCAGCCTCATTCATGGCAATTACAACACTATTTGATTTCTCCGCTGTACATGCATAGATGATAGCATGTGTGAGCGATAACATACCTTCTGGCATGCCTAAATTTTTCAAAGTATAGAGTGCACAATTTGCTAAAAGCATTGCGTTGCTGTCAGCCATTCCTATATCCTCAGAACAATGAGCAATCAATCTTCTTGCTATTATTAGAGGATCGCATCCTGCTTGAATTAGTCTTTGAGCATAAAATAAGGCCGCATCAGGATCGCTCCCTCTTATACTTTTACAAAAAGCACTTAACATATCGTAATATTTATTTTCATCAACTGATAATGATTTTTTTTGTATACAATTTTCCGCTATTTCCAGCGTTACGTTTACTTCGCCGTTTTTGTTGGGTGGGGTTGTTAAAAAAGCCAAATCTAAAGCGTTTAATGCAGAACGCAAATCACCGCCACAAACCCAAGCGAAATGATTTAAGGCTTCCTCTTCAACTTTGATCTTAAACTTGCCGAGCCCTTTTTCTTTATCTACCAAAGCGCGTTTTAATGCTTTGACTATTTCGTTGGTCTCCAAAGGCTTAAATTCAAATACCATACAACGAGAAACTATAGCAGGAGTCATTGAAAAATATGGACTCTCCGTAGTTGTTCCAATCAATATAATCGAACCGTCTTCAACTGCGGCTAGAACGCTATCGCTCTGTGCCTTGCTCCAACGATGGCATTCATCTAACAGCAAATAAGTTTGGCGAGAAAATAAGCTCTTGTCTTTTCTTGCTTCATCTATAATCTTCTTAACATCGGCAACACCGCTTGAAACGGCATTTAATTTCTTAAAAACACCATTATCCAAATTTGCCATTATATTTGCTAAAGTCGATTTTCCCGTTCCGGGTGGCCCAAAAAATATCGCACTTCCCAGCGTCCCCGCCTCAATAGCACGACGGAATAACGATCCTTCTTTTGCAATATGTTCCTGCCCTACAAATTCATCAAAATTAGTAGGTCTCATTCTTTCTGCCAGCGGCACTCTCTTTTCATTTTCTAACATAGTTTTATTATATCATATCAACACAAAATCAAACAACTAAATTAGCATTTTCTCGAAGCATTTTTAAATCTATGAATTTTAAATTAGAATAAACAATATTGCCAACTTTAAGTTTACATTCCTCTCCTTGCTGCACAAAAATGTGATAAGGATTACCTTCGTAATTTACAACCAATTTGAACATCTCGTCAAAGCGTTTTTTATTGGGATTTACTTCCAAAATATTCTTATTAATTTTTATTCCAAAAATCTCATTTATTAATAATTCATATATTGATAAATAGCTTTTATAATGCAATACCAATTCTTTATAATTTAATTTAAAAAGTTTTGAAATAAACATGTAATTTATGTTGTTTTTATATTTTTCTGTACAATTTTGATTGTATTTTTCTTCCAGTATTTTCTCTTTTAA
>CAYJAO010000042.1:0-6186 GCA_964368355.1 uncultured Lachnospiraceae bacterium
TATAAAATTAAGCAAATTATTATCACTATAGTTAATATTAATCTTGACAAGAAAATAATTAAGTGATAAAATTTTAGCCGAGGTGAAAATGGAAAAGAGAGTTTACTTAGATAATGCTGCGACAACTTATGTTTCGACTGAGGTATTAAATGAGATGATGCCTTGTTTTAATATTTTTTATGGAAACGCAAACAGTATTCATGTTTTTGGACGTGAAGCACAAGGGCTAGTTGATAGAGCGCGTGATCGTGTAGCAAAAGCTATTGGTGCACAATCAAACGAAATATATTTTACTTCTGGCGGAACAGAAGCAGATAACTGGGCAATCAAAGGGCTTGCACATGCTAACCGAAATAAGGGCAAGCACATCATTACAAGCGAAATAGAGCATCCAGCAATTTTAGGTGCATGCAAAGCGCTTGAGAAAGAGGGTTTTGAAGTCACATACCTTCCTGTTGATAAATATGGAGTGGTAAGTCTTGCAGAACTTTTACACGCAATTCGCAAGGATACTATTTTGATTAGTATAATGGCTGTCAATAATGAAGTTGGGACTATTCAAAATATCAAAGCAATAGGAAAGACGGCAAAGGAAAACAACATCATATTTCACACGGACGCCGTTCAGGCAATGGGTTCATTAAAAATCAATGTAGTTGATATGGAAATTGACGCTATGAGCATCAGTTCACATAAAATTTATGGGCCAAAAGGCGTTGGTGCACTTTATGTTAGAAATGGCGTAAGAATTGAAAATTTAGTTGATGGCGGACACCAAGAGCGCAATAAGCGTGGCGGGACTATCAACACACCGGGGGTTGTAGGATTTGGTAAAGCGGCTGAAATCACTGTGCGTGATATGCCAATCTATACACAAAAAATTAAATCAATTCGTGACTATTTTGTAAGAGAAATTACAGAGAAAGTTCCTTATGTCATAATCAATGGGCATCCACATCAAAAAGCACAAAACATAGTCAACGTTTCATTTGAATTGATTGAAGGCGAGTCTATATTATTGATGCTTGATTTTGAGGGTGTTGCCGTTTCAACTGGCTCAGCATGTACAAGCGGCTCACTTGAACCTTCGCACGTTTTAAGAGCAATGCAAATTCCCGACGAAACTGCACAAGGCTCAATTAGATTTTCATTTGGCCGTTCAACAACAAAAGCGGATATAGACTACACAGTTGAAAAACTTGTTGGAATTGTTGAAAAGTTAAGAAAAATCTCCCCACGAACTAAAGCGGGGAAGAAAGGAGATAAGAAAAATGTATAACGCAAAAGTTTTAGAGATATTCAAAAATCCTAAAAATGTTGGTTCTATAAAAGGAGCAAACGGAATAGGAAAAGTTGGGAATGCTGCTTGTGGCGATATAATGAAGATATACCTTAAAATTTCCGATGATGAAATTATTGAAGATGCAAAATTCAAGACATTTGGTTGCGCTGCGGCAATTACAACGACATCAGTGGCAACAGAACTTATAAAGGGTAAAACCATAAAGGAAGCCCTGACAGTAAAAAACAGCCAAATAGTTGAAATTTTAGGCGGATTGCCTGCACAAAAAATTCACTGTTCAGTTCTTGCCGAAGAAGCAATCGCTGCAGCAATAGCAGACTACTATAAACGCAAAGAAAAAGCAGTAAATAATGGCAAAGCGGAAGACAAAGATGAAGATGATGACTGATCACCTTTTTGGTTAAAAATAAGCGAATAAAAATACTGAAAATTATTTCTATTTTTAAGATAATTAATACAATAAAAACAGGCAAAGCCTGTTTTTTATTTTGCTTGTTTTTAATTTTGTGATACAACTAAACCATGGTTACATTATTAATTTTAGACGGATACGGCGAGAGCCAAGAAAAATTGGGGAATGCGATTTGGGGAAATCAACCTAAAATAAGTATTTTACGAAAAAAATATCCTACTTGTTTGCTAAAAACAAGTGGTCAAGAAGTTGGGCTTATACCAAACCAAATGGGCAACAGCGAGGCTGGGCACCTAAATATTGGTGCGGGTAGAATTATATACCAAGATTTATCTCTTATAAACAATGCAATAACAGAGGGCGAGTTTTATAAAAATAAAGCGCTATTAGATGCGATAGAGCATGCAAAGAAAAACGATTCTACTGTTCATATTATGGGTTTGTTATCTGATGGTGGGGTGCATAGCAAAATAGAACACGCTAAAGAAATAATAAAAGTTTTAAAAGAAAACAATATAACAAAGATTTGTTTTCATGCTTTTTTAGACGGTAGAGACACTCCTGTTGACAAAGGTATATTTTATTTTACTGAGATGCAAAAATTCTTAAAAGAGCAAGGTTGTGGTCAAATTATTTCCATCGCCGGTAGAGTTTACTCAATGGATAGAGAACAAAGATTTGAGAGAGTTCAAAGAGTTTATAACATGCTTACTGGCATAAGCATCGAGGGGTATGAAGAGGTTACAGATTTAAAGAGGGCGATAGAAAAGAATTATAGAAAAGAAATCTTTGATGAGTTTATGCCACCGATAAAATTAAAAGACAGCCCCGACATTGAAAGTGGAGATGTTATTATTTCTTACAATTATCGCACAGATAGAATGAGGGAACTTATTTCAGCCCTAAGCCAGCGAGGATTTAAGGAATTTGAAAGAAAGAAACTTGAAAATTTATATGTTGCGACGATGACTGAATATGATAAGTCGTTTAAAAACATCGCCATTTTATTTGAGTCACAAAAAATAAAAAACTGTCTTTCTGAGGTATTGGCAAAGAATAATAAAAAGCAATTTAGGATTGCTGAAACAACGAAATATGCGCACATTACATTCTTTTTTAATGGGGGAGTTGAAAAACCATTTGATGGCGAAGAAAGAAAGTTGATTGACAGCATCAATGTTCAAGATTTTTCACAGTTTCCAAAGATGCGCGCAAAAGAAATAACAAAAGGTGCAATCGATGCAATAAAAAGTAAAAAATATGATTTTGTACTAATTAACTTGTCCAACGCTGACATGATTGGGCATACAGGCAATTTTAAAGCAACGCAAAAAGCGATTAAATATATCGATAAATGCACTTATAAGATTGCAAAAGCAACTTTAAGCATAAAGGGTGACGCTTTGGTAACTGCCGATCACGGAAATGCTGAGGCAATGTATAATGAAGTGGAGGATAGAATTACAAGTCATTCAACCAATCCTGCCGCCTTCACTTTAGTGAGCGAAAAATATAAAAATATTAAATTAAATAATGGAAATTTATCAAATATTTCTCCTACAATTTTAAAATTATTAGATATAAAAAAACCAAAAGAAATGACCAGTGAAGCTTTGTTCTAAAATTTGTCCCAAATGTTTTGTTATTATTAGATAATTGTATATAATAATGTTAGAATATATCGAAAACTTTTTGCAAGTTTCGGAGGATACATGAGATTAATTCCTAGAAAGATTAAAGTTAAAACAGAGTTCTTTAAAAATGTCACATTAAGCGATATTATTTGTGCGTTTATTGGAATAGGAGTTGCTATAGCTCTTTTTACTGCTAACTTCCCATATCATATTTGGGTCGGCATAGGTTGGCTATTAATTGCTGTGACTATGTTTTTTCCAGTTGCTGATGGCATAAGATTTTACTATACATTGGGATATTTATTTAGGTTTTTTGCACAGAAGAAAAAATACTCCCAAGACGCAAAAAAAGAAAATGCAGACATAAAAACAATTATTCCCTTTGAAGACTTTGCTCAAGATAGATTTATCGACTATAAAGATTATTTTGCACAAGTTATAGAAATCAACCCTATTGAATTTGGACTTTTAAATGAATACAAGCAAAACATGTTGATTGAAACTTTTGCCAATGCCCTTCGAAGAATTAATGAGGGACAAACTGCAAACATTGTTAAATTAAGTAAAGCCATGATTCTTGACAATTATGTTTACGTTGAAGATAGAAAGTATGATGCTTTGATGGATTTAGAATATGAAGGAGAAATGACTCAAAAAGAAGTTGAAGCAAGATCAGGCATCTTTGAAGGAAGAGTATCGAGAGTTGAGGCGTTAAACAGACAAGAAAAAGTTTATAAAGATTATTTCTACTTTGTTGTTTATGATAAAGATAAAGAATTGTTGGAAACGACAATCAATGGGATTATGACTACACTATCAAATTCAGCTACACCATTGATGACTAAAAAATTAACTGGGAAAGATTTGGTTGTTTTTGTAAAAGCAACATTCGGTAAAGAGTTTGATGAAAGAGAACTTGACGGCGTGTCCATGAAAGACTACTACAAATGGGCGGTTCCAAAAGAACTTAAATTTAGAGCGGCTGGGTATAGCCTCGATGGGAGGAATTACAGGCAATTTGTTATCAGCGATTATCCACTTCAGGTTAATAATGCTTGGGGCTATGATTTTTTCTCACAAGATAGAACGAAAATTATAGTAAAAATCAAGCCTATTCCTAAATATAAGGCAGAGAAAAATATCGATAAGGCTATTATGGAAATGGAAAGCAAATATGCTTTTTCCGCTAGAAGCAGTAGGGTTATCGAAAATGAAACACATAGACAAACGCTTAGAGATTTGTTAGTTGATTTAAAAAATAATAACCAACAACTTTACGACGTAAACACCTATGTGACCTGCGAAGAGGCCGCTAGAAAAGAAGTTAGAGCCATTTTAAAACAGGAGGGCTTTAAAGTTTCTGAACTTTTCGGCAGGCAAGTTGATGGGTTTATTAGTTCAAACATTTCTATGAGAGATAACGTTAAAGAAACGGTGAGAGGCATTCCAACTTCTACACTTGCGGCTATATTCCCATTTATTTCAGGGGCATTGCAAGATAAAGACGGTTTCTATGTTGGATATAATGAATATCCTATTTTCGTTGACTTCTTCCTCAGAAATAGAGAAAGAGTCAATAGCAATATGATGGTCATTGGTAAATCTGGTTCAGGTAAATCGTTCGCCACCAAGACATTATTGGCAAACTTTGCTGCGGACAACGCAAAAATCTTTATTCTTGACCCAGAAGATGAATATACAATTCTAGCAGGGAATATGAAAGGCAAGGTTATCGATGTTGGCTCGTCAGCAATGGGAATTATCAATCCTTTCCACATTATGACAACCCTTAAAGATGATATTAAAGATGTCGATGAAATGGATGCCAATGAAGAGGAAAAACTTGATGATGGCAAGCTGAAGTTAAAAGAAACAACGGATACATTCTCAACGCACCTGCAATTCTTGGAACAATTCTTTAAGGTTATTTTGGAAGGAATAGAAAGTGACGCGTTTGAAGCGTTAAACTCTTTAATCGTTGAAATGTACAATGAAAAAGGTATTAACGAAAAGACTAACTTAGATAAATTAAAAGCCGAAGATTATCCTATGTTTGATGATTTGTACAGAATTATTTGCAGAAGACTGGACAAAGAAAAGAACGAATATCACAGAGAAAATTATTTAATAATCCAAACATATATCAAAAAATTTGCTAAGGGTGGAAGAAATAGTAATCTTTGGAATGGCCCAACATCGATTAGTACTAAAGAAAACTTTATTTCCTTTAACTTCCGTTCATTGTTGGCCAACCGAAATGAGATCATCGCAAACGCTCAAATGCTTTTGATATTTAAATACTTAGATAATGAAATTATTAAAAATCGTGACTTTAATTTAAAGTTCAAGACAAATAGAAAAATCATTGTCGCTGTTGATGAAGCGCACATCTTCATTAATCCTAACTATCCTATCGCTCTTGACTTCATGGCTCAGATGGCAAAGAGAATTCGTAAATATTCTGGTATGCAAATTGTCATTACCCAGAACATTAAAGACTTTGTTGGTTCTCCAGAAATTCAACGCCAGTCAACTGCTGTCATTAACGCCAGCCAGTACTCAATGATTTTCTCGCTTTCTCCAAACGACATGAATGACTTAGTTGAGTTGTATCGTAAATCAGGTGAAATTAACGAAGAGGAACAAAACAGTATTGTTACTGCCAGTGTTGGTCAATGTTTCTTTATTACAGGACCAATGAGTAGAACAATGATGCAGGTTGAAGCCCCTGATCATATTAGAGATTTGTTTGAGTAGTTAATTATAGAGTATCGTATTTTAAAATAAAAAGCACTGTAAAATCAGTGCTTTTTTATATTATTACTACATATATGAAC
>CAYJAO010000043.1:0-5989 GCA_964368355.1 uncultured Lachnospiraceae bacterium
GCCGTCAATCACGCATGGCAACTTAACCGCATGGGCAAAACAAGGCGTTTTACTTCTAAATAGCGTGCTTACAGTCAGAGAAAGTTGTCCAAATTCACATAAAAATCATGGTTGGGAAAAGATAACTAGCAGAATAATAGAACTTTTGAATAGAAGAGAAGACCCAGTTATATTCTTATTGTGGGGTGCAAATGCACAAGAAATAGGAAAGTGTATAGACAAAAGTAGGCATTTTGTGTTATCATGTTCTCATCCAAGTCCTTTGTCGGCATATAATGGTTTCTTTGGGTGTGGGCATTTTGTAAAAGTAAATGAAATATTAAAAAAATTAAATAAATCTGAAATAGAATGGTAGGAGGTTGATATGTGGTATTTAATAGTTGCGGGAGTTGTTTTAGGAATTCTTTTAATTGTTTATGTTGTCACTTTTATTATGAAAGAGAGAAAGAAAAAGAACAAAGATGCTAAGCCCGCTAAGATTAAAAAAGAAAAGCATAAAAAAGTCAAAAAGATAAAGACAGAACAAGAGCCCGAGAAGTTGGATACAAAAGGTTCTTATGTTGATGTTGTAGACAAATTTTTGTACAGAAAAGAAATGAAGATTTTAATCTTAGTAAATCGTGCATTGCCAAAAGGTTATTTAGTGTTTCCAAGAATAGGATTAGATACAATTTTAGAACCAGTAGGAAGTAAGACGCTGTACAATTCTGTTTGTGGAAAATATGTTGATATGGTCATATTTGAACAGGAAACCATGAAGCCAAAAGTTGCCATTGATATTTATGACGACACTATAGGAGACGAGCAATTAGATGTTCAATCTCCAGAAGCTACAGAAGCATTAAAAAGTGCGAACTTACCACTTATTTCATTTAGAGTCAAAGCGGATTATACGCCAAAAGAAATACAAGAGCCAATAATGAAGGCCCTTGGGTTGCAATTGCCAGAAGAAGAACTTCAAGAAAAACTTTAACAATTAGACAATTTCAATAGAGAATAATAATTCATAAAAGTGTATAATTATGCATAACGCAAGCAATCGCTGTTTGCGTTATTTTTAACATTATAATATCTTTTTACATATATACTAAGCATGGAAAAATGCGGTAAAATTGTAATAAACTCCCTACAACTTTTAAAAAATTTTCGTGGAATAAAGAGAGTTGTTGGCATAAATACTAAGATTTGTGCCATGGTTAAAGCGAATGCTTACGGACACGGCGTTGAAGAAATTGTCAATGATTTGTACGGCAAAATTGACTATTTCGGCGTTTCCAACATAAACGAAGCACTTTTTATAAGAAAAATTAAACATAATGCTAAAATTTTGATAGCAGGAAAAACTTATGCGTTTAAAGAATGCATTGAAAACGATATTAGTTTTACAATTGATGATTTAGCACATTTTGATTCACTGTTAGATTATTTAGAAAATGTTTATAACAACAACATTTGTAATGAAAATTTAGAAAAGAAAAAAGGTATAAATATACATATAAAAATTGATACAGGAATGAATAGATTGGGAGTAAAAACTCTTGAAGATTTTGAAAAAATCTATAAATTGTCCGAAGAAAATAATATAAATGTCGAGGGGGTCTCCACGCATTTTGCAACAGGAGATTGTGATGGTGAATTTTTTAAAATGCAACAAGAATGCTTCCAAAGGTTTATAGACGCTATACCAAAAAGACAGATGCCAATTATTCATGTGGGCGGATCAGCAGCGCTAATTCAACAAAAGAAATACAAAGAAAAATTTGCGTATGATATGATTCGAGTTGGATTGTCATTATATGGTTATGGAGCAAAAATGTTTTCTAAAGAAATAAAACCAGTCTTGAGTTTGCAGTCTAAAATAATTAAAATTTTCAATGTTAAAGATAAAGAATTTGTTGGATATTCCAAGGGTTTTAAGGCAAAAAAAGATATGAAGATTGCGATAATTCCTTTGGGTTATGGCGATGGAATCCCAAGAAATTTATCTAGTAATTTTAGTGTAAAAATTAATGGGCAGAAATGTCAAAGCATTGGCAAAATTTGTATGGACATGTTCTTTGTTGATGTGTCAAATATTGAATGTAAAATTGATGATAAAATAGTTGTCATGGATAATGCGCAAGAATGGGCAAAAAAATTAAGTACTATTTCTTATGAAGTGTTAACAAACTTAACACTAGTTAGATAAAAACAGGCAAGCGCCTGTCTTCAATTTAAAATCATGAAATAAATTTAATTAATTTTTTCCAACTAAGTAGAGCATATCGACTAACTTGCAAGTATAGCCATATTCGTTATCATACCATGCGACCATTTTTACGAAGCTTGGGTTAAGCATTATTCCAGCTGTAATATCTACAATACAAGTGTGAGAATTGCCAATAAAATCACTTGAAACTAACAACTGATCAGTGGTTGTGATTATGCCTTTCATCTCGCCTTTTTCTGCCTTTTTGATTGCTTGTATTATTTCCTCGTAGGTTGTTTCTCTTGCTAATTTACAGGTAAGGTCAACGACTGAGACATCTAAGGTTGGGATTCTGAAACTCATGCCCGTTAATTTGCCTTTTAATGATGGAATAATTTGGCTAACAGCCTTTGCTGCGCCAGTGCTTGAAGGAATTATGTTGTATGAAGCGGCGCGCCCGCCACGCCAATCTTTTTTCGATACACCATCGGTAGTCAGCTGAGAAGGAGTTAACGAGTGAATGGTTGACATTAAACCTTCAACTATGCCGAAATTTTCTTCCAAAACTTTTGCAAGTGGAGCAAGGCAGTTTGTTGTACAACTTGAATTTGCCACAACCGTCATTGATGGGTCATATTCTTTATCATTTACACCCATAACAAACATTGGGCAACCTTTACCCGATGCTGTTATGACAACTTTTTTTGCGCCTGCGCCGATATGCTTTTCTGCTTCATCTTTAAGTGTGTATTTCCCGCTTGCCTCGGCGATAACATCTGGCTTTGTTCTTGTCCAATTGATATGTGCAGGTTCGTATTCTGAGTAGAATTCTATCTTTTTGCCATTTACAATAAGATTTTCATCTTGTACTTCAACTTTGCCTTTAAATTCGCCGTGTATTGTATCGTATTTAAGCATATATGCAGCATAATCTGCATCGATAAAAGGATCATTTATTGCAACGACTTCTACATCGTCACGCTCTGAAGCAATGCGAAGAACTAAACGACCAATTCTCCCAAAGCCATTAATTCCTATTTTTACTTTTTTCATTTTTTTCTCCTTTACATTAAGTTTTCTGGATTAAGTGCGAATAGGTCAGGTATAACAAATAACCCATCTTTCCTTATTAATTTATTATCGAAATATATTTCTCCACCGCCATTTTCTGGCAGCATAGATAATACCATGTCCCAATGAATCGCGGAAATATTTCCGTTGGGTGTTTCAGTTTCATAGCATGAACCAGGGGTAAAGTGAATTGACCCGCACATTTTTTCATCAAATAAAATATTTTGAGATCCTTGGCGAATATGTGGGTTTACGCCGATTGCAAATTCACCAAAATATCTTGCGTTTTCATCGGTATCCAAAATAGCATTTAATGTTTCCTCATTTGTCCCAGTTGCTTTGATTATTTTACCATTTTTTACTTCTAGACAGATATTTGAAAAGTGTACACCATTGTATAAAGTATCTAAATTGTATTTTATGATTCCGTTTACGCTATTTCTAATTGGGGCAGTGAAAACTTCGCCGTCCGGAATGTTCATTTTTCCCGCACACTTTACTGCCGGAATTCCTTTTATTGAAAAAGAAATATCTGTGCTTGGTGTTACCAATCTAACCTTGTCCGTCTTGTTCATTAACGTGACGAGATTGTCCATCGCTTTGCTCATTTTTGAATAATCTAATGTGCATACTTTGTAGTAGAAATCCTCATATTGTTCGCTACTCATTTTTGCCGCCTGTGCAGCACTGGGTGTAGGGCTTAAAAGAATTACCCATTTGGTGTTGTCTATGCGATATTTTTGTACTTTTTCCATTATATTTAGGTTGATTATTCCCTTCTCTTTTGGGGTGTCAATTGTTTCAAACATATTTAAATTGCCACGGATAGAAATAAATGCGTTCATTATCTTCATCTCTTGCAATTTTAAATCTGCGAAAGGTTTAATTCTTTCTTCTGTTGTGCCCATTAACAATGCGCGATTAATATCTCCAGAAGTTAAGTTGACATAGGGATATCCGCCTACAGCATAAATCTCTTCAATCAATGCCTTGATAATATTGTGGTCAGCGTCGCATGCTTCAATTAAAACTTTTTCACCTTTTTTAAGTGAAATAGAGTAGTTTACTATATTTTTTGCTAGTTTTTTTATGCGTTCGTCCAAATTCTCACCCCCTAGAAGTATTATTTGCCTATTCGTCAAAATTATTAATTATGTTTACAATTTCTGTTTCTGTGACTAATCCTACTTTCCCAAAATATACTTTGAAAAGTGCACGCGTAAGGGTATACATAAAAAGCCCAAAAACTCCAACTTCAACAACGATATATGCGAACATTGCTAAGAAAGGAACAGCAACATTAAGCACAGCAAATAATACGTTTCCAACTATCATGCCAAGCAATACGCATTCCCAAAATAAAACATACGAAAATGTTCTAATATTTAAATTTTCTTTTGGTTTTTGTGGTTGCGCATCAATTGTGACAACCTTTGGTTCAACTCCTGACCATGCATTTACTTTTGTTAAAACAGCACTTTTGCCAATCATTTCGCTAAGTGTGGAAACTAAGATATTGTCCATCAAAACAATATCTGCTTCACCAGGATATAGATTGAAGCCTAAGAAAATTTTTACAAAGAAATTTCTTATTGTCTGCCAAGTTTTGAAGAACCAGTTTGTGCTTTTGTTTTGCTTAGATATGACAATCTTTGCTCCGCGAGAATTTTGCTCTAACATTTTGTTAACATCATTGAAATTAATGTTTTCAGCGCTTTCTTTAAACAAAATAACCGTTCCTAAATTTTCAGAATGTATAAGAGTTTCAAACATTTCTTCTGACTCTGCACTTTCTTTAAAAATTATAGTTTTAAAATTAATACGACGAAAAGTTTCAGACAATTTTTCTGGCTTTTGTGGTTTATTGCTTAAAAAGATCACTTGATAGGAGGTAGTAGATAGACGAATTTTAGAAGAAAATTCCTCCAAAATCTTGTGCTTATTTCGTTCTCCAAGGAAGACAAAACTATAAACCATATTTTCTCCTCTAGCCTAATTTTTTAACGCGGCGAGCATGTCTGCCTGCTTCAAATTGTGTGGTTAAAAATTCTTTTACAATGTGAATGGCCTTTCTTTTTCCTATATATTTCCCGGGCAAAACAAGAACATTTGCATTATTATGTCTGCGTGAAATTGATGCTATTGTTGTATTCCAGCATAGAGCGGCGCGAATTTTTGGATTTCTATTGGCAACTATGCTCATGCCAACACCCGTACCACAGATATAAATACCAATATTATTGTCGCTTTCTAAAACTTTGGCACTGCCCAATTTTGCATAGTCAGGGTAGTCAACAGAATCGGTGCTGTAAGTCCCAACATCAATAGTTGTTATATTTTCATGATTAAAAAATTTCTTAATTTCTTCTTTTAAAAGGTATCCGGCGTGATCACATGCGAGAATAATCATAGTGTTGCTCCTAACTTATTTTTACCAATTTTAACATATATAATAAAAAAAAGAAAATGATTTTCAAAAAATATTTATCGTTTGATGTTTTTTGTCTAAATTTGTTTGGAAATTATAAAAGTTATGATATCATAAAACTGCTTAGCATAATAAATTTAGAATTAGATATACTTTTAAAGGAGAAAACCATGGCAAAGAAACAAACAAACGAAAAGATTGTAACAGAGAGTTTAAAGAACGAGAAACTCAATATTAGGAAAAGAAGGAGTAAAACTCTTCTAATTTTACTTTGTACTTTAATACCCTTAGCAGTCATAGGT
>CAYJAO010000044.1:0-5963 GCA_964368355.1 uncultured Lachnospiraceae bacterium
AAATACTGCTTGTAAAATTATTTTTATAATATATAATATAAAATGTTTTACTCGAAATATAAAATATAAGGAAGAAAAAAATGGAACATATTTTACAAACAATCAAGGCAAACGATTTAATTAAGACTGGGGACACTATTGGCGTAGCCGTGAGTGGTGGACAAGACTCAATGGCTCTTCTGCACTATTTGACAGTTTTACAAACAGAATTTGATTTTGAAGTGGTAGCAATCCATGTGGACCACTCCCTTCGCGATGCAAGTGCTCAGGACGCCTTTTTTGTAATGAATTATTGCAAAAGAAATCATATACGTGCATATAAATTTAAAATTGATGTCGCAAAACTTGCAAAAGAAAGTAATCAATCTGTCGAAACGGCCGCTCGTGAAGCGAGATATGGCGTTTTTGAATCGTTAATAAATAAGGGAATTGTCAATAAAATTGCATTAGCTCATCATATGGAAGATCAGGCAGAAACTATTTTATTGCATCTTCTTCGCGGTTCAGGCCTTGCAGGCGCTCGTGGTATGGAATATGAAAAACGCGGAATATACATTAGGCCGATGCTTTTAACCAGAAAGAATGAAATCAAAAAATATATAAACTTTAATGATATTCCTTATGTGGAAGACGAAACCAACAAAGAGGATATATATCAACGCAACTTTATAAGAAATAAGATCATGCCACTTATCTCCTCAAGATTTCCAAACGCAGTTGAAGCTTTAACTGGCTTTGCTCAAACATGTAAGGAAGATGATGACTATATTTCTTCACAAGTAGTTCTTGATGCTTTAATTTTTGAAAATGACAAAACGGTAAAAATTTTTACAGCATATTTCTTAAACTCCCCTTCTGTTTCCTCCCGTTTAGTGTTTAAGGCGCTTGATGCAATTGGTGTTCATAAAGATATCGAAAGAAAACATATAGATTTAATCAAAAATCTTGCACTTAGTGGACAAAATGGTTCTAAAATCAAACTTCCAATGGATGTTGTCGTGCATAAAGAATATGACTTTTTGACATTAACCAATGAGCAAAAAGAAATCTCAAAATTCTCTGCACCATTCAAGTGTGGTACTATTAATGTCCAAAATTTTGGAAAGTTATCAATTAAAAAATCAAAAGATTTAATTCAACCCAAAGACGCCCTTATAATTGATGGCAAAAAACTTCCAAAGGACGCTTCGTGGAGGTTTAGAAGAGAGGGTGACATGATTACAAAATTCGGTGGCGGAACTCAAAAATTAAAAACCTATTTAACACAGAAAAAAATCCCTCTTAGGCAAAGAGATTTAATTCCGGTCCTCGCATCTGATTTTGAAGTTTTCGTAGTTGGTGGAGTTGATATAAGCGAAAAAGTAAAAATCGACCAAACAACAACTCTTGCATATACGATTTCTGTCAAATAAAAATATATCGTACATAAAAAAATAGCATTATAGGTGCTATTTTTTATTAATATTAATGTGTTTCATTGCCTTTTTTGCCAAAATAATGTATTATTAATATATGGATTGGCTCACCGCAAAAATAAACAAAGAATTTGAAAACAAGTTTTCTTTTTTAAAATTGCTTGAAGTAAAATACAACAAAATTCAAACCTCTTGTTTGATTTCTTTCTTATACCCAGAAAACAAGCTTTTAACGGAAGTTGAAAAGCAAACCATCACGGAATACATAAAAAAAGGACTTGCCATCGCTGGAGATATAAATGTAAAATTCAAAAAGAGTTATCTTGATGACAACCTTATATCTAAATCATTTTTTGATATATTAAAAAAAGACTTTCCTTCCGCTTACGGTTTTGCTGATATAGACACGTTTTTATTAACGAAAGATTTTAACAGCCGCAACATTTCTATCAAAATAAGTGAAGACTTTTTAGATTATATAAATGAAAACAAATTGAAACAATCATTAAAAGAATCAATGGAACAACTATTCTGTTCCGAGTTCTTCATTTCTTTAATTAAAGGTCCTCCGGCAAAGGAAGTATCTTTGTCTCAAATAAATTCCAGACTATTTAAACAAGCAGTTCCAAGATATCAAGTTAAATTGGCAAGAAATTTATTCGGCGGAGAGGTCGCACCAAGCCCAGAATACATAAAGAATGTAAAGAGTGAAAAAAAATCAGTAATACTTGCTGGCAAAATTGAAAATTTTGAAAAGAAAAGTTATGAAGTAAAGAAAGGCAAAACGAAAGGGCAACAAAAATATTATTTTGCTTTTGAGTTAAACGACACCACTTCAAAAATAGATGTTCGTTATTTTACAACAAAAAGTAATGAAAAAGAAATGGATAAGCTTCTAAATAATGATGAAGTTCTTGTTTTAGGAGATATAAAGGAGTTTAATAAAAGATTTACATTGTATGTTCGCGCAATTTCGCGCTGTAAACTTCCGGAAAAAATCGAATTAGTACCAGTCCTTACAAACGATTATGAAGTTGTTTCGCCAACAACATACTCAATACTGTCGCAAGAAAATTTGTTCAAAAAAGCGACAAAATATAGCGACAAAATACTATCGAATTCTTACATAGTTTTTGATGTTGAAACAACTGGATTAAATTATGAAACAGATGAATTGTTGGAAATTGGTGCAGTAAAAATTGAAAATGGAAGAATTGTTTCTAAATTCCAATCGCTTATCAAGCCTATAAATCCAATACCTTTGACCGCCACAGAAATAAACAATATCACCGACTCAATGGTCGCGAACAGCCCATCGCTTGATGTTGTTATTAGAGATTTTTATCGATATACCCGTGGTTGCGAAATGGTTGGATATAACGTTTCCTTCGACCAAAAATTCATACTTGAAGCAGCTAAAAAACAGTCCATTATTTTTGATAACAATTTTATCGATGCCCTACCATTAGCAAGGGACAAATTAAGGCTCACACGCTACAAGCTTACAGACGTTGTAAAACGTTTGGAGATAACTCTTGACGGCGCTCACAGGGCCCTAGCGGACGCTCTAGCAACGGCAGAAGTGTTTTTGAAACTAAATTCAGCTGAATTTGTTTAATATGACTTAATTCTGGCAAAAAATTTGAATTATAATTAAAAAGACTTATATTTCTATAAGTCTTTTTGTTATTCTTCCATTACTTTTTGATCGTAATAAACTATTTTTTCTTCTTTTACAAAAGGTTCTATTATATCTAAATTTTGTTCTCTTAAAAAGTCCTCTGCTATTTTCAACTCTTTTGCAATATCCCAGAAAGTTTGCCCCTCTTTTGCAAAGTAGATTTCAACGGCAGAGTCCCTTTCTTCTACTTCATCGCCTTTCTCTACTCCGCTAATAACCGCATTTTGTACTTCTTTGGAAAGCCATACAACGCTTCTAATTTTACCGTCTATATAAACATCTCTACCACGTTTTACTGCTGCATCTATATCAAGTATCTGATTTTGAACTTTAACCTGCAATTGATTTTCGCCACCCATCTTTTCTTTAAAGCTATAAGGAATTTCAATCGCTACAGCATTCACATTTTCTTCTTCGTCGTTAAGATAAATAATATTTGTATGGATTAGCCCTTCTACTATAACTTCTCCATCGGCATATGTCTCATTGATTGATGTGAGATACGCTCCATCTATGGCTAAAATCTTATCTATTCTTAGCGCTTGTTCATCAAGCGAAATAGATCCATCAATTTTATTATCAAAGGTTTCATAACCCATGATTTCGGTTGCTAAAAATGCTTCTGTGGTTAAGTTTAGGTAATTCTTTGTAGAAAACGCATCTGCAGTCACTCTAACCGAGCAGGATTCAAATAAATCGTAGCAAATTTTAATAGGAAGATTTATTTCTACTGTTTTATTTTCTTTATCAATGGTTTCTTCAATATCTTTACCCATAACATTTGCAAAAGCTTCTACAAACATTTCTTTTGTTGCGTTCTCATCTTCAATCTCTTCTCTAAAATCATCTTTATTTATCAAAGATACTAGAAGTGGCCTGTCCTCATTTGTTGAATACAACAATCTTGTGGTTGTTTCTCCTTCAAATATTAAAATCCCGTCTAATGCATCTGCCTTTTTCAAGGTTGCAGAACTTGTCACGTTCAATATTTTACCTACTGGCAGTTTGGTTTCAAAAACTGTTGTTTGGCTAAAATTTTTGCAATTCCTTGATCTTTGTTTTGTTATGTTAATTTCTGATTCTTTAACAAAAATATTTTCATCTTCGTTTTGATAAATTTGAATTTCTTGATTGTTGATCTCCTCAAAAGTGTTTTCAAGAGTTAATTCAACTTTTATTCCACCGTTTGAGCCCTTTTCAATGGTTATATCTAGAACATTTGGAATAATATTGACTAATATGCTTGGGTCAAATGCAAGATTTTCAAATTTCCCAGAAAATGGCTCACATATTTTATAGTTAGACATTGTGCCATCCTCTAACGAATACACTATATTTAAGCAGGCCTCACCAGAAAAAGAAACTTCACCCAAAAGCACTTCAAATTTATCTACCGTTACACTTGCGCTGGCAGATAATATTTTGGAAATGTTTTCCTCTGGGAGTATTAAAGCAAATTCATATTGCTCTTTTTTCTTCCCCACAAAAAGTTCTCTCACCGCCTTCGCTTTTGTTTGGCTTGCGCTATTACCCATACCAATTCCCTCCGAATAAAGTTATTATATTGAATGATGCGACTTGGCAAAATATGACACATTTGTTTACTTTTTTTAAAATTTAAATCATACCTCGCATTTTTTTTAATAATATATAAAAAGGAGCTTTATGGAAAATAGATTAATTTTAATAAATCAAACAAATTTAACAATAACAGGAATTAAAAAGGCGGTTGGAATAAGTGAAACAGCTTTAGCATTAGAGTTGGAAAATACTTCTCTGCAAGTTTCAGGCTCTGGAATGGATGTAAAAAAATTAGATATCGAATCGGGCATGCTAGAAGTGAACGGCAAAATACACTCCATTAAATATATTGGAGTAAAGGAAAAACTAAATTTGTTTAAACGAATTTTTAAATAGGAGATTTATGCTTTTATACGAGACATTATCTCAGCCTGTAATATTCATTATTGCTTTATTTATTGGAATGGGCAGCGGGCTAATTATTGATTTGCGCCACTATGTATATTTTTTATGCAATAACAACAAAATCGTAGGAGTGGTTTTAGACTTAATCGCAACCTTATTGTGTTGCTTTATATTTTTTTGTTTAGTTTTGAATTTCAACTTCGGAGAAATGCGTTTGTATCTAATCATCTCTTTTGTTTGCGGATTGTTAATTGAACGATTTAGTTTAGGTTTAATCGTTGCAAAATTATCACGCCTATGCTATAATAAATTTAGAAAATTAATATCAAGGTTTGCACATGAAGAAAGAAATGACAAGAAAGAAAGCATTGTTAATAATTAAGTTATCGATTGTTTTAGCGATTGCTTTACTTGTTGTTCTCTTTTCAATAATAATCGCGCAAACAGTAAAGATAAATAACCTACAAAATGAAATTGATGCAACAAACCAAACGTATCAATCTCAAGTAGAAAACCACGACGAGAAATAACTTTGTTATTTTCTTATTTTTTATACAAAATATTTAAAGGGAATTAATATGAAGGGACAAATAATAGTAATTGAAGGCACAGATGGAAGCGGCAAAAGGACCCAAACTGAAGAATTATATAAGCATTTAATCGCCGATGGTAAAAATGTAAGAATGCAAAGCTTCCCTTGTTATGAAAGTCTTTCATCTGGCTCTGTAAAAAAATATTTACAAGGAGATTTGGGTCAACATGCCGACGACGTTAATGCTTACCAATCTTCTGTGTTTTTCACTGCGGATAGAGTTGCAACTTATTTAGATAAAAAACTAGGCCTAAAAGAACATTATGAAAATGGTGGCATTGTAGTGTTCGATAGGTACGTCCAATCAAACATGGTTCACCAAGCATCTAAAATCAAAGATTTTAATGAG
>CAYJAO010000045.1:0-5909 GCA_964368355.1 uncultured Lachnospiraceae bacterium
ATATAACAATAAGTTGAAAAAACAAAACTTTTTCAAGTTATATTCAACTAAAAAAAGCACAAGACTTTTTTTCTTGTGCTTTTATTCTTAATTATTCTGCTTTATTATCAATGTTTTTCATAGGATTGCTGAATGAATAAAATTTACATTTGTCGCAAGCATAGTAAATTTTTCCAGCCTTGCTACGTCTTACAAGAATTTGTCCTTTGCCACATTCTGGGCAAACACCAATTTTCTTTGGCTCATATTTTGGTTTTCCCGCATCAGAAGGAGTTCCATTAAGTTTCATTATATTGTTGCATTTTGGATAAGCGCTGCAACCTAAAAATTTTCCGTATTTTCCTTCACGAATTACCATAGGAGCGCCACATTTATTGCAAACTATATCGGTTTTTTCTGCTGCAACTTTTATCTTTTCATAATTTGCTCCTGCCTTTGTCAAAAGTCCAGAGAAACTACTCCAAAAACTACTTGCTACTCCTTGCCAATCCTTTCCTTGTTCTGCAATTTCATCGAGTCTAGTTTCCATATCTGCAGTAAATTTAACATTGATAACTTGTTTAAAGTTATTTGCCAAATATTCATCCACTGTCTTCCCTAGTTCGGTTGGATAAATTGATTTTGCTTCATGTGCAGTATAACCACGAGTGTCAAGGGTGGTGATCGTCATAGCATATGTAGCAGGACGCCCAATGCCTTTTTCTTCCATTTCTTTAACCAAACTTGCTTCAGTATATCTTGCAGGTGGCTTAGTGAATTTTTGTTCTGTAATAAGATTTTTAAAATCTAAAACCTCACCCTCTGTAAGTGGTGGAATTTTAGAAGTATCTTCTTCTTTTTCAGAATATGATTTATAAACTGCGGTAAATCCTGCAAATTCAACAGTCTTTCCTACTGCTTTAAAGCCATAATCATTTGCTGCGATATCAACATTGACATTGTTGTACAATGCATCTGCCATTTGACTTGCTAAAAATCTTTCATAAATCAATTTATAAAGTTTAAAGTTGTCTGGCGAAATTGACGCCATCACACTTGCTGGTGTCCTTTCAATTGAAATGGGTCTAATTGCTTCGTGGGCGTCTTGAGCATTTTCTTTTGCTTTATAAATATTTGGTTTCGTTGGAGCGTATTTGTCCCCATATTCCTTTGCAATAAAAGCCAAAGTTTGCTTTTGTGCGTCTGGCGAAACACGAGTGCTATCAGTTCTTATATAAGTGATAAGAGCGGTTTTCCCTTCTCCTTGCAACTCGACACCTTCATAAAGTTGTTGTGCGCAAAGAGATGTCTTTTTAAGGTTCATTCCAAGTTTGTTCAATGCGTCTTGTTGCATTGTACTTGTTGTAAAAGGTGCTGGCGCGTGCGATTTTGTCGAAGTTTTTTTGATATTTGTTACTGTATATTTTGCACCATTTAAATCTGATTTAATTTTTTCAGTTTCTTCGGCATTTACAACCTTAATCTTTTTGCCATTTTTGCTATTTAAGTTTGCTTTGAATTTAAATTTATCTGCTTTCTTTTCAAGTTCTGCCGATATGTTCCAGTATTCTTCTGGCACAAATGATGTTATCTCTTTTTCACGGTCTACAACCAATTTTAAGGCAACTGATTGAACGCGTCCGGCACTAAGCTTTGGCTTAATTCTTTTACAAATTATAGGCGAAAGTTTATAGCCAACTATTCTATCAAGAATTCGCCTTGTCTGTTGAGCGTTAACCAAATCCATATTGATTTCTCTTGGGTGTTTTAATGCTTCAATAACTGCATTTTTTGAAATTTCGTTGAATTCTATTCTGCATTTTGAATCTTGTGGAATTTCAAGAATATGTGCAATATGCCATGCAATCGCTTCCCCTTCCCTATCTGGGTCGGTTGCGAGCAACACTTCATCCGCTTTCTTTACTTTTTTCTTTAATTCTTCAATAAGTTGTACTTTGTCTTCCATAATCTCGTATTTTGGGACGATAGTGCGTAGGTCAACGCCAAAATCTTTAGATGGTAAATCTCTTACGTGTCCTTTTGTAGCGAAGACATCATAGCCTTCTCCTAAATACTTCTTTAATGTGTCTCTTTTACCAGGCCCTTCGATTATAACTAATTTCATTTTACTTTCTCCAATTAATCTTCTACTTTCATATAACTATTGCCGGGCAGTTGCTTCACTACGCCTTTTATTTGCAACATTGTCAACGAACTATTAAGTTTGCTTGTCGGCAAGGCTGTTTTCTCTTGCAATTGCTCAAAAGTTTGCTCTTCATTTAATAATTTCAAAATAAGTTGATCATCTAAACTTATTTGTGAAGCAGCCAACTTTGGAGATTTTACTACCTTTTCTCGAAAAACGCAAACGATATCTTCATAGTTTAAAACGCATGCACTTTGGGCGCTTCTTATCAACCTATTCGTTCCTTTGCTCATTGCACTTGTGATGTTGCCGGGAACTGCAAAGACTTCTCTGCCAAGTTCCAACGCATATTCTTTAGTATGAAGCGAGCCACTCCGCTCACCTGCTTCGGTAATCAAAATTCCCTTTGATAAGCCTGCTATAATTCTATTTCTTAAAGGGAATGTCCACAGTGCTGGTTGCATGCTTGGTCTATATTCTGAAATTAAAAGCCCTTTTTGCATTATCTGCTCCGACAACTGCAAGTTAAATGATGGGAATATATGTTCAAACCCGCCACCTAGCACTGCAATGGTTTTTCCGTTACTGTCCAGAGCAGTTTTATGTGCGACGCTATCAACGCCTGCCGCCATGCCACTCACTATAGTAAAATCATTTTGTACAAGTCCTTTGCAAAATTGTTCAGTTATTATTTTACCATAGGCGGTTGGAACGCGAGTCCCGACAACGCCAATGCTATCGGTTCCCAATAAAGAAATATCCCCCTTGCAAAACAAAGTGTATGGTGGAGTTTCTAAATCCCTTAAACAATTTGGGTATTTGTCTGAGCAAGAAGTAATAACTTGGATATCCTTGGAATTTAAATTGTTTATGTAAGAATGCAAGACATTTTCTTGCAATGCTTTTGCCATATCATTGACAACTTGCTTGCTTTTCACAAAAAATTTATATATTTCACTTTCTTGTTCAAAGAATTCAGTTAATAAATGTTTAGGTTCATCAAAAAGAGATAACAATTCTTCTTCCTTTTTATACATCAAGTCAAACAAACTAAGAAATATTAATGCTTTCTCATTTTCAGTGTATTTAATTTCCATTTTTTCCCTTTTCCAAACCACTATAACACAAAATATTAAAAAGTAAAAAGTAATTTTTGATTTTCTATTTAATATATTTTTAATAATGACAAATAATATTTTAAATGAAAAAGGCTTGGAAAATTAGTTTGATAGTGATGGCAAACATTTTGGCAGTTATGTTTGTTGCTGTTAGTGCTTTTATTGCGGTTATTTTTTCAACTGCCAAAAGTGAAACCTTTGACAGAAATAAATTAATAAATCCCAACTTAAAAATAGAAGTGTTTGACAAAGAAAACAATCTCATTTCTGATAAAAACATATTCAATAATCAATACATAAAAATTTCTCAGCTATCTCAACAAACCTTACAATCGTTTATGTCTATAGAAGACAAAAACTTTTATTCACACAATGGAATAAACCCAAAAAGAATTGTAAAAGCAATGTTAAAAAACATAAAAAAGGGGGAAGCAGCCGAGGGTGCGTCAACCATTTCTCAACAATTGATAAAAAACACGAATCTTTCTAGCGAAAAGACCTAATCACGAAAAATAAAAGAAATTTTACTTGCAAGACAAATGGAAAGAGAACTGTCAAAAGATGAAATTTTAGAACATTACTTAAATATCATCTACTGCGGCAATAATATTTACGGAATTGCAAATGCTTCAAATTTTTACTTTTCGAAATCTGCAAGCGACCTTGAATTGCATGAAAGCGCAATGTTGGCGGGAATGATAAAATCTCCTGGCAATTATTGCCCCATAAATCATTCAGAAAAGTGCTTAAAGCGAAGAAATTTAGTGCTTTCAGAGATGAAAAGAGATGGTAAAATTTCTAATGAAGAATATGGCGAGAACATTGCAAAAGACTTAGACTTGAAGATAAATGAAGGTTTTGACAATGGCCAGAATTCTTATTCACAAGCGGCAATTGATGAAGCAAGCCGAATATTGAAAATGCCAGCAAAACAAATTGCAATTGGTGAATATAAAATTTATACATATTATGATAATAATAAGCAAGAAGCATTAAAGACAGCCATTGAAAATGAAGATCTTGCATGCGACAAAGCGGGCATATCAATCAATAATAAAACAAGTGGCATCGAGGCATTTTATGGCGATAGCGCTTACTCTATTTTGAAAGCAAAACGCCAACCCGGATCCACAATAAAACCACTTTTAGTATACGGTCCTGCAATAAACGAAAACATAATCTCCCCTGCGACAAAAATACTTGATGATGAATTAAATATAAATGGTTATGCTCCAAAAAACTTTTCGCAAGGCTATGCGGGCTATGTAAGCGTTCGAGATTCAATAAGTAAATCTATAAATATCCCGGCAGTTAAAACGTTGTCATATCTTGGCATAAACAAAGCGAAGCGCTATGCTACTCGTTTTGGCATAGAATTCGATGAAAATGACAACGGCTATGCTCTCGCCCTAGGCGGAATGACTTATGGAACTAATATAAAAATCTTAGCAAGTGCTTATTCTTCTTTTGCTCAAAACGGTAAATTTGTATCGGCAAATTTTGTTAGCAAGATAACCGATAAAAGCGGAAGAACAATTTACGAACCAAATAATGTTCCTGACCAAATTTTGCGTGAAGATGCAAACTATTTAACTTTATCTACACTGATTTCAGCAGCACAAGATGGTACTGCTAAAAAATTAAAATCTCTACCTTATATGATCGCTGCTAAAACAGGTACGGTTGGGGTCGGCGATAAAAATACTGACGCTTACAGCATCGCTTTGACTAGTGAAGACACCGTTGCTGTATGGATTGGCGATTTGTCTGGCGAAGATATTGGAACGTTAACTGGAGGCAATCAGCCAACAAATATTGCAAAAAGCTTCTTTGCACAGATATATGATAATCGCACTCCTGCCGACTTTAAAACACCAGGCAGCGTAACTGAAATTGAACTGGATGCTATTGAACTTGACAAAAATCATGTTGTGGTTAGGGCAAATGACTTCACTCCACAAATATACAAAATCAAAGAGATATTCTCGCAATTCAATTTGCCAAAAGAAAAATCAACAAATTTCCTTGAAATACAACCAGCAAGCCTTTCTGGCAAGACAAAAAACTCTAATGTGATTTTAGAATTTAATGCGGAAAATTATTTGACTTACGAACTATATAAAGTAGAAGATGGCAAAGAAAAATTAATAAAAACATTTGGTGGTGAAAGCGAGATAACAACGTATACTGAGCCTCAATCAAAAGACAAAATAACAAAGTATTTTCTTATAACTAAAATAAAAAATCATGCCACTGGCGAAGAACTCACAAGTGACAAATCTAACATAGTCGAAATTATCTCGACCGGCAATTCAAAAATCATTTCTACTAATACACAAAAAAATAAATGGTATGTTTAATTTTCTTTTAACGTTTCGCTGGCGGTTTTGGAATAGGCACGCAACAAGCACCCCGCCCCTAGTTTAACTCCGCCAAAATATCTAACAACTACAACTAAAATATTCGATAAATTTTGTCTATTAATGGCATTTAAAATTGGCTTTCCTGCTGTTCCCGAGGGCTCTCCATCGTCAAAAGCCTTCTCAGCATAATTCTCACCAACAATTTTGTACGCATAACAAACATGCGTTGCTTTTTTGTGTTCTTTTTTCAACTCATCAATATACTTTTTCACATCTTCAATATTGTTTATATTAAAAATATAG
>CAYJAO010000046.1:0-5799 GCA_964368355.1 uncultured Lachnospiraceae bacterium
AAGATATACAAAACAAAATAAATGGACAAAATGGGTTACTTCCTATATTAATTTCTAGTCAACTTCTTATCTCTAAATTCGCTAACAAATTATCCGCATTAAAAGCCGATGCGCAAAATTTAAGAATGATAGATGAAAACGAACTGTTCTCCGCTTTAGAAATTTTGCCTTTTATCCACAATAATCATCTTCTCAATATCCTCACTCGTTACGGATGCTTGAATGTAATCTAACAGCCTGTGGCTGTTTTTTATTATCATTTTTGTCTAAGCCTCTTTTTGGTGAGATTTTTAGCAAGAAAATAAGGGAATCTCTTTTTATATATGCCTTTAAGAGAAAAAATAAGGAAGTTCTTTGTAAGGGTGCATTGAGTACCCTTATTTTAAATTATAGGATTGTGTCTGAAAAAATTATTATAGTATAAGTCCATTTTTTTGCGTCAATAATGATTTCATGATGACAATATTAAGATTGGGAATATTGGCAGGAGCAACATTGTTGCTCTCTTTTTGTTTTCTCTTTTCCAATGAAAAAACCATATTTGATAAATTGCAAATTGAACAAATGACAATCTATACAAGTTCTCGCAATATTTTTGCTGAGAGCAACATTCAAGAATTAAGAACACAAATTCCAATTTTAAGCGGAAATGGTTACGCTTTTGCATGCTCTACTGAAAACTACCTAAAAATAAAAAACAATAGTGAAATAGATGGAATAACCTTTGAGAGCAAACTAAACGCAGATGAAATAATGAATGCTTTAAATGCAAAACTTTTATCTCACCAAATAATAACGGACACGGAAACAGAAAAAAGAATAGAGATATATTATTGTTTTCTTGAAAACTTAACTGATCACATTCTAGTTGACAATAAAAAAGTAAATTTGCAGATTGCGTTCAATGGAGAAAGAAGTATTATTGGGCTTCCTCTAATTTTGGGAAGCTATTAAAATTTTGAATGTATAAAACTTTAAATTGTGTCAATAATCTCGGTATGGAGGAACAAAAAGATATGGAAAATAAAATCAAAATTAACAAAAGAGGTGAAAAATTTATATCGTTTTTAAAAAAATATGGATATTTTATCGTCGCGGGAATTATCGTGCTCGCAATAACATTGACGATTGTATTCACGACCACCAAAACAAGTCCAAATCTAAACATTCAGCAAGAGGACAAGCAAATTGAAGAGACAAACGCTTACGCATTAACATTCTCTGCGCCTCTCCTCGATTGCACGATAGCAACCGTGTATGCGGCAGACGAATTGATTTTAAATGAAACACTTGGTTGGTATGCAACACATCATGCTTTAGATTTAGTCAGTACAACTTCTAGTGATGTATTATCTGCCGCAGCGGGTACAGTGATTGAGATCTACACCAACTCTCTTGAAGGAACTGTTGTTGTTGTTAAACATAACGATGTCTATACTTCAAAATATGGCTCACTTGACTCAAAATTAGCTGTTAACGTTGGAGACAAGGTGACAAAAGGGCAAAAGTTAGGTACAACTTCTACATCGGCAGGGAACGAAGTCTTAATTGGTTCACATTTACATTTCGAATTATTCCGCGATAATAACGATGTAAATCCTGCAGACTATTTGAATTTAGAAAATAAATAAATTTACTTTACAACAAAAAAAAACAGGCTTGCCTGTTTTTTTAATTTACACCACTAAACGTCAAATTATTTATTTAATTCAATTTGTCTTTTTACAAATTTTGAGATATAATGCATGTGTATGGAAAGTAAAAATTTTGAACTTGCAAGAAGGATGTTGGAAGAAGCGTCCACAGAAAACGAACGTAAAATTTGCGAAATAGCAATTGAGTTGGTTAAAAAAATCCATTTGGATGATGAATGTGTTATTTCCTGTTTGCTGTATTATCCATATATTAAAACTGCAATATATACACCCCCTAGCGAACAAGAAATTAAACTCTTTGACGAAAACAAGAGAAGGGCGGAAGAAGATCGTAAAAGAAAAATTGACGAAGGACGTTTGGCTTTCAAAAAAAGTATAAGTGTTACGTTTGGTGAAGAGACGCTCGCATTTTTGCACGGTTTGAAAAAACTATTAGAAATTGATTATAAAAATGAAGAGGAAGAGGCGGAAAATATTAGAAAAATGTTCTTTGCTCTAGCAAAAGATATTCGCGTCATCTTGGTTAAGATTTGTTTTGTTTTGGCAGAAATTAAATATTTAAATTCTGCATTTGTTAAAGAAAAGGGCTCTGCGACTTCTTTTGAGCTTTCAAATAAAACTGTCGAAAACCACGACATAATTGATACAACATTAAAAGCAGCACAAACAGAACCAAATCTCTTCTTGGCAAAAGCACAGGAAAAGTCTAAACAAATTTTAGATTTATTTGCTCCTTTAGCTGCCAGATTGGGATTATCTTCCATTAAAAGCGAATTAGAGGATATTTCTTTTGAAATTTTGTACCCCGAAAGATATTTAGAAATAAAGAATGAAATTGACAAAAGATATAAAGAACGCGAAAAGATTGTTGAGGATTTAAAAGAAAACATTAAAGAGTTAATGCGCGATCTTGGTCTTTCTGGCGAAATAATGGGTAGGAAGAAACATATTTATAGTATCAATAAAAAACTTAAAGAAAAAAATGGCAACTTAGACAAAATTTATGACTTGGTTGCTGTCCGTGCAATATTAGGCAGTGTTGCCGACTGTTATGCTTTGCTTGGAAAGATTAATGAAACATTTACGCCATTGCAAAATAGATTTAAAGATTACATTGCGATTCCAAAATCTACCGGCTATCAATCTTTACATACAACTATTCTATTTGAAAATGTTCCAGTTGAAATACAAATTAGAACATTGGAAATGCATAGAATGGCAGAGTTTGGTATTGCTGCACATTGGATGTACAAAGAGAAAAGAAGCAAGTTGGATTCGTTAGATGAAAAATTAGGTTGGATTCGCGAAATCATGGAAAACGAAAAGAATATGACAAGCGAAGATATCATCAATTCATTAAAAATTGACCTTTATGACGGAGAAATATTCGTACAATCACCCAAAGGAAAAGTTTTACACATGCCTTTAGATGCTACCCCTATTGACTTTGCCTATATGATTCACTCTGATGTTGGTAATAAATGCGTAGGTGCGAAAGTTAATGGAAAAATGCAACCTATTGTTAAGCCACTATCAAATGGCGATATAGTAGAAATCATAACCAGCCCAACATCAAAGGGTCCGTCTAGAGATTGGCTTAAAGTGGTAAAAACGACACAGGCAAAAAGTAAAATTCTGGCTTTCTTTAGAAAGGAAATGAAGGACGAAAACATTAAAAATGGTCGCTTAATGTTTGAGCAAGCGATTAAGAATGACGGCTACTCCTTTTCGAAGCTTACAGAAAAAAAATATTTACAAGCATTGTTAGATAAATACAGTTTTAGTAGTATTGAAGAACTTTTAGCAAGTATTGGTTATGGTGCCTATTCCGCAAAAGTAATTGCTGGCAAATTAATCCACATCTATCAAGCCGATTTAAAACGCCAACAAGAAAAACTACAAATTGAACATATAGAAGCACCAGAAAATTATAATCCCAATATCGACGACAAAAAAATAAATATAAAGGGTGTTAATAATTTAATGATAAAATTTGCTTCTTGTTGCCGCCCTATCGAAGGTGATGATATTATAGGATTTATCTCTCAAGGACGTGGAGTTATTGTTCATAGAAAACAATGTCCAAATGTATCGTTTTTTGATCAAGATAGGCTCATTGAAGTCGAGTGGGTAAATAATAACTGATTATAAAAACACTAAGTTGATCTTAGTGTTTTTTATTATGTCTTTTTTGTCCTTGCCCTAAATATCAACGCAAAGATAAACGCGAATATTACCGCAGCAGCAATACCTCCCGCCGTAGCCTCCAACCCTCCCGTAAAAATTCCAATTATTCCTCGAGTTTTAACTGCACTTATCGCACCTTTCGCCAAACTAGCACCAAAGCCGACAATAGGAACAGAAATCCCAGCTTTCGCAACGCTGTAAATATAATCATAAGCAGTTGTTGCTTCTAAAACAACTCCCAACAAGACAAAGCTTACTAATATTCTCGCTGTAGTCATCTGTGTTCTAATAACTAAAATTTGACCGAGAAAACAAATAAAACCACCTACTAAGAATGCATATAAATAAGTTAAAAATATTTCCATATTATTCCTCCTCAACATTACACTTTTTGATTTGATTTTTTACGCTTGCAGTTATTCTTTTCTTCTCTTTCTCTGTTTGTGTCTTCTCTTTGTATGGTGGAGCACTTTTTATAACTATCGCATGCGCAACGCCAGGCATGCTGTCACCTTGCTGACAAGAAGTTGTGCTTAACAACACACCCGTCGCAATATACAAAACTTTTTTCAATTGCCCAGTTTTTAGACGTTCAATTACATAAGAATTTAATATAGATGCAGAGCAACCACAGCCAGACGCGCCCATTAAAACATTTTGATCATAATAGAACATCATCTGCCCGCAATCACCATAATTTATCCCTAATTTATATCCTTTCTTTTCCATCAAATCTATCAAGATTTCTGCCCCCAATTTCCCTAAATCCCCTGTGATAATAAGGTCGTAATCTTCCGGTTGAGTTTTTGTATCTTCAAAAACCGATAACATTGTTTCCATCGCCGCTGGCGCCATTGCCGCGCCCATATTATTTACATCTGTTATCCCAAAATCCATAACTTTCCCAAATGTTATTGAGTCAATATATGGGCCTTCGCTTTGGTTGGAAATAATTGTTGCTCCCGCTGCTGTACATGTCCATTGCGATGTTGGGGGCCTTTGACTCCCCAATTCTAGTGGAGATCTAAATTGTCGTTCCGCTGTTGAAAAGTGGCTAGAGGTCGCACAGGCTATATTTTCAAAGTGCCCAGCATTTACAAAACTCGCTCCAATACCAATGGAAAGAGCCATGACCGAACATGCTGAAAAGATGCCCAAATATGTCATATCAAAAGCACGCGCAGCATAACTAGATGTAATAATTTGGTTTAATAAGTCTCCACAAATTAACATATCAATATCGGTTACTTTTAACAATGCTTTGTCTGTCGCTCCAAAGATAGCCTGCTCCAACATTTTTCTTTCTGCTTTTTCATATGTTTTTTCGCCAAAAGAATCATCGTGCATCACATAATCAACCATTTTGCCAAATGGACCCTCGCCTTCTTTTGGACCCACGATAGCATAATTGCCAATAATCCTTGGCTTGTTTTTAAAAAATATTGTCTGAAATTTTTTCTCTTTTATCATAAACACTCCCTATATAAACAAGTAGATAAAGCCAACCACCGCGCTTGCAATTACTCCAATGACAATCACTGGTCCGGCGACACTAAACATTTTTACGCATAAGCCAAATATAATCCCTTCATTTCTAAACTCCATGGCGGGACTTGTAATAGAATTTGAGAATCCAGTAATCGGGACTATTGAACCCGCCCCGGCAAAGGCCCCTATCCTGTCATAAATACCAAGCCCAGTTAAAAAAGATGCTAAAAATATAAGTATTATTGAAACATATCCAGCAACAGATAACCCAGGCAAATCGGGAAATATTGCTTTTATTCCATCTCCAATTCCCTGTCCGATTACAGAAATTAACCCACCGACCCAAAAAGCATTAAACAAACTCGGCCAACTTCGCGTTTTTGGTATCTTCGCTTTGACATATTCGTTGTATTTTTTATTTCTCTCCTCTATTTTCATAAATCCTCCACCTTTTGCCACTATATTGTGC
>CAYJAO010000047.1:0-5608 GCA_964368355.1 uncultured Lachnospiraceae bacterium
GTTCTTAAGAAGGGGCGCGTTGTCTTCTCCCAACGAACAACATTACACCATTGGTTCATTTTTATAGGCAAATCACGATAACTTTTTATCCATTTTGCGTACATATCACAGATAATTGTCTCTGATGTAGGACGAATTATCAATTTTTCTTCTAACTCTTTGCCGCCGGCATAAGTGACAACTGCAACTTCTGGAGCAAATCCTTCTATGTGTTCCGCTTCGCGTTTTAAGTAACTTTCTGGGATAAACATAGGGAAATAAGCATTATTAACTCCACATTTTTTAAATTGAGCATTCAAATACTCTTGTATATTTTCCCAAATTGCGTATCCATAAGGGCGAATAACCATAGTCCCTTTGACAGGGCCATAATCAACCAATTCTGTTTTTAACACAACATCTGTATACCATTGCGGAAAATCAACTTCCATATCGGTAATATTTTCAACAAACCCTTTATTCTTTCCCATCTTTCTTTTTCCTTTATATTGTATTGTTATTATGCATAATACACTATATTTTGAGTACTATGCAAATTATTTTAGTTTTTCCTCTATGAATTCATCAAGATTTTTGCGTATCACAGTAATTTTTCCTTTAGTCTCTTCAAGTTGTCCAAGGCAAAAGCTTACAAGTTCCGCTCCTCTTTCGTACAAATTCTTTGTTTCGCTAAATGGAAGTTTTTCATCTTCCAATTTCAAAACTATTTCATTAAGTTCTTTTTCTGCATTTTCGTAAGTCATTTCCATACTACACCTTCTCCACTTTCTTGACTTCTGCATCAATTTTACCATCTTTTAAATATATTTCCAAATTATCTTGCATGCCAACTTGTAAAATTGATGAAATATTTTGTCTATTCTTTTCTATTTTCGCATATCCACGCTCTAAGACTTTTTTTGGATTTAGTTTATCTAGTGCCTGAGCAAGCAAATTAATCCCATATTCTTTATCGTTTAGAACATTTCGAATTGTATTGTCTAAATCTTTTTTCATAGCCAATAAATCAGTTTGCAAACCATTAACTTTCTGATTTAAAACCAAACTTATCTGCTCGTATTTTCTTATTATCTCCAAAATCTTCTCACTTCTCTGCAATACAACTAGTTCAGCCGCTGCAGAGGGCGTTGGCGCACGCAAATCTGATACAAAATCAATAATTGTAAAGTCTGTTTCGTGCCCCACAGCCGACACAATTGGCTTGTTGGCAGCATAAACAACTCTTGCCAGTTCTTCGGAATTAAACGGCATAAGGTCTTCAAATGATCCACCGCCTCGTGCAACGATAATAACGTCAACATTATAATTATCGAAAAATTTAATTCCCTCTATAACGTCTTTGTCAGCCCCTTCGCCTTGTACTCTTACAGGATATAAAACAATATCTACGCCTTTGTTTCTACGTGTTGTGACATTTATTATGTCTTGAATTACGGCACCACTTTCAGAAGAAACGACACCTACGCGCTTGATGTTAAACGGCACAGATTTTTTAACATGCTCGTCAAATAGTCCTTCACGAGCAAGTTTTTCTTTGGTCTCTAAAAACTTTTTGAATAATTCCCCTATCCCAAAAGGTTCAACTTTAACAACATTAAAATTTAATTTTCCACCTTTTACATAATATCTAGGAGTGCCAGCAACGGTCACCAGATCACCATTTTTAATGTCTAAATTATCACAACCAAAATAAACGCACGACAAGAGCGCGTCTTCATCTTTTAGGGAAAAATACGCGTTCCCACGCAATATTGAAAGCCCAGATATCTCGCCATATACAGAAATATTGTGCAGAAGTTCTTCCGCATCAAAAATTCCTTTTATATAGCCACTTAACTGTGATACTGAAATTGCTTTTTGTTCCAAAAATATCTCCATTAAAAAGAAAAATGCCAAACCCAATATTGGCAATCTTCAAATTTACTCTTCTACTGGATACTCCTTAAGTATTGCACCTAAAATGCCGTTTATAAACTGTGCGCTTTTATTGGTGGAATATTTCTTTGCAAGTTCCAAAACTTCGTTTACAACTACCGCTGATGGTGTGTGGTAGTGATAAATCTCGGTTACTGCCAAATATAATAACGCCATATCTACTTTGAATACCCTTCCAGGCTCGTAGCCAAATAAATTATTATTGATTTTGGTTGCGACATCTGTGGCATTCGCATCATATAGACAAATCATTTGTTTAATGTAAGTTTCATCTTCTAAATCAAGGTTATTTTCGCCTAAAACCTCTTTTTCATGTGAAAAGAAATCAAAAGAAAGTTCAACATCTCTTTCTCTGTTGAACAATCCCTCATATATGAGCATAAAAGTGACCTCTCTTGCAGTTCTTCTCATACTTACCTTTTCTTATGCTGTGATAGGCGCAATTTCTGGTTCAAAATCAACTCCCATTATATGAACGTTAACCTTTGCTGTACGCATATCAACCATTGCAGCAATACCATTTTTAATATTTTCTTGAATTTTGTATGCAATATCTGGCACGCTATAACCGTAGAACATTCTAATATAAACATCTATTGCCAAGGAGCCATTAGGATTAAATCTTACAGTAACGCCTGGATTTTTATTCTTGGTAAATATGCTCGAAACTTTTGATTTAAAAGAACAAGCCAGCCCGCTAACACCACAAATCTCTTTTGTCGCAAGATTTATAATTGAAAGCAAGATGCTTCTATTACAAGTTATTTTACCTTTGTAGCGAGTGATTGAATTTTTATTTTCTGTTAACATAATCCACCTTTATCAATAATATATACTAAAAAAAATATTTTAGCAAGTAAATTATAACACTAATTGCAATAAAAAAACACGCAAATACGTGTTTTTAAATTAATCTATTCTTAATTATTCAGTAGGAATTATTCGAATATTGTCCAGTGGTTTTTGAGTTTGTTCTTTGACTATTGTTGCAATCTGAGCAACTTGTGCAGGAGTGAGCTCCTCAGCTTTAACAATGACATTGATATTTTCACTGGTTGTAGTTAAAACGGCATCTTCAAAACCAACCGATTTGATAAGCCCTTCAATTAAAAGTTCCTTTTCAAGAGCATCAACAAGTTCTTTTCTACTTGCTTCGGCGAGTTCTTTTGCCTCTGCACTACTTGCCTCGCTAGCAATAATACTATTGTAGTATAAAATTGCATTCTCACGAGATGTCTCTCTATCTGCACGATAAGACTCGTAGAAACTAAGGTTTGTATTCGTTGAAACCGGTTGGGACACATTATTATTTAAAGCGATATTTAGATATCCAGTAACAACTAAAAGTGCAACCATGACAGATAAAATAATTATTTTTTTCTTTTTGCTAAACATAAATCAATTCTCCTTTTAAATTATTTTCCCACCAACACTTCAATGTTCATCTGTGGGACATCTAATAACGCTTGAATCGCTTTTAAGATTTCAAGTTTAACCTTTGTATCTCCCGCTCCGCTCGCAACCACCACCACGCCACTAACAGTTGGCATAATTTCTTTTACCACAACAGTGTCGTTTGAAATAATTACTGGCTCAGAAGTTGTAGTAGTCGAAGTTGTAGTAGTTCCGTTATTAATACTAGTATTCGTTTTCTCTTCATCGCTGGTGGCGTACACGTATTCTGGCCCGCTTGAGAGTGTCACCATAACCGAGACATTGCCGGCGCCATTAATTTGGCTAATCACGCTTGATAACTTTTTTTCAAGCATTGTGGCATACTCTGTTGTGCTTGTCGATTGGTATGACGATTGAGAAGGACTCTTGTTTATTGTTGAAAAGTAGATAAGTAAGATAATGGCTCCAAGTATCACAGCAATGATGATTTCAATGTGTTTAATACTTTTAAGTTTTTGGAAAAACTTGCCATTTCCAAACAACCCCTTTTTCTCTTTCTTCTCTTCCAAGCTCCTTCCTCCTTACTTTTCATTTTCGCATTAATTATCGTTAAAAACTATGTTAGAACGATCAACTGAAACGTACTTCAAAATGCTACTTATGACAAGTTCATTAATATCTATATGCTCCTGATTTTCATTAATTACTACCTGACTTAAATCGACAAAAACAGCATCAATTTGCATCTTTTCCGTAAAAACATTGGCGTTGATTATTATTTGGACATTGCTAACACCATTCTCTGCTAGATCCGCCTCGACCATATTTTGCATAGTCTCCAACCTATCTCTATTTATGTCGTAGATAAAATCTTCCTGTATCACAACTGCATCTTCTTCAAAAATGTCACTCAATGAAAATTCTTTGTTCAACAAATTCGGCAATGGTGCAATAATAACAAACACAACGATAAAAGCAAACACTCCTTTGATATACTTTTTTGTTTGCCCATTAGGAAGAATAAGGTCTACAAGCACACCCAAAACACATATTCCCGCTATGGACATAACCCATCCAGAAAGACCCACATTCCCCTCCTAGGCAAAATTTGCTGTACACATAATCAAGCCGACCGTTATAAGGTACATAAACGCAACGCCTAAAATCATGACGACTAATAGAGTTAACGCCTTCCCGACGGAGTAAATGAAATCGGATATACGAGAATCGGTTAACGGCTCTAAGATCGCCGATGCTAATTTTAGGATCAACGAAAAGACTACTATTTGAACTATCGGCGAAAGCACCGATGCAAACATCAAAATCAATCCACTTGCCCCAACTGCATTCTTTATCAAAACGCTAGAAGCCATTATAACGTCGAAGCCTTCCGATAGATACCCGCCCACCATTGGAACGTACGATCTTATTGCGTATTTTGCAGTGCGAATTGATACACCATCATACGAACTTGCAGTGATTCCTTGAATTGCTAAAAATGCCATAAACACAGTGAAAACACCACCAACAATCCATTTAAAAACCGAACTAAAAAACTTAGCAAATTTTTCTAATTTAACTGTTGAAGTAAGGTTTGAAATTATGGTAAAAACAAGTATGAAAATAAAGATTGGCATTAGCACTGATGTGAAAATTTGCATTATGAAACTTGATAAAAACGCAACCGCTGGTTGATATACCGCCACTGATGCCGCCCCGCCAATTGCAGTCATCAAGGTTAGCAAAATTGGAAAGATAATCTCCATTTGACTCCGCATGGATTGTATAGCGCCAGAGGTGACTTTTATCAAATTAACAACTCCTGCCATCACTAAAATAATGACAACGCCATAGCAAACAAAGTGAATTATGTCGCCCACGGATTTTGAGTTGTTCTCTCCCCTTATATTCGAAACAAAGCCACATATAATCGCAACAATAATTATGGAGGCCAAAAGCGGAATAAATTTTAGAATATCATCAAAAATTAAATTTATAATTGCTGTAAAAACCGAACTTTGCCCTTCAGTAAACTGCCCAGAAATAACATTCTGCAATTTGCTAGAAAAAGAAGCACTGCCAAAGACTAATTGCTGTGAATCAGTTAAATTCGCAATTTCTTGTTCAATGCTTCCAAAATCCAAATTTGATAGTTGAGAAGAAATATTTTCTTGCAATTCAGCCACTAATTCTTCCCCTTCACTATCAGCACAAACGATTTTTATTTGTGGGAAGAATTGATATAAAAAAATAGCAAAAACGCCAAAAAAAATTAATG
>CAYJAO010000048.1:0-5503 GCA_964368355.1 uncultured Lachnospiraceae bacterium
AATTAATATCAGCAAAAGGAAAATTATGAGTAGTTTATTCCACAATTTAAAATTGCAATTGCCATACCTTTTTTTCATGCATGATTTTTTGCAAGAATAGGAAGAAAAGATAGAAAGCGCTAAGAGCCCAGCCAACTGACAAGGCAAAATGATTAACAAACAAGAAATTATTCCGCTTAATCCATTCAATATGATTATCAAAGAGCAATTTAATCCAATTAAATAGGATCTATACCCTATTACAATGAAGCTTAATGGCATTAAAAATATTGATAATGAAGATATTGAAATGATGAGAATTACTACAGTGGATGAAAAGATTCTCGAAAAAAATAAACTCCACGTTCCTAGTTCCCCGCTTAAATATCTAGATATGGAAAAATCATTAAATGCTATCAATGATGCACCTTGCGCATAGCGAATTGCAGTAAAAAGTCCAGTAAAGATTCCCAAAGAAGCCACTAATATCAATATCAAAGTGGTTTTTTTGTTTTCTCGGAAATTTTCCCACAATTTATACTTAATTCCGCTAAACTTTCGTGATGCACGCGCAATTTTCATGCTGTATTATATTCAAAAATTCGACAGAAAATGACTTTTTATGCACACATCATCCAATCTACATAAACGCCATATCCCTTCGTTGGATCAGAAACGAATACGTGCGTGACCGCCCCAACAATTTTCCCGTTTTGCAGTATAGGACTTCCGCTCATTCCTTGTATTATTCCGCCTGTTAAATCTAGCAATCTTTTGTCCGATACTCGAAATACGAAACTTTTATCGCTTGAAGATGGTTGATGGTTTGTTTTTATAATTTCTATTTCGTATTCTTCGCTTACTCCGCTTATAGAACTAACCAGATAAGCCTTTCCAGGCTTCATAGTAAGCCTGCTGCCGATGTCTGCTGTCTTATTTGAGTCGATTATCCTATCCTTATCGCTAATAGTGCCGAAAACACCGAATTTAGAATTCTTTTCTATTGTACCCTTGCTATCTTTTCCTTGCATAAATACGCCTTTAATTTCGCCCGGGATTCCCTTTTCTCCTTTATCTAGCCCAACTACACTACAAGGGAATATTTTGCCGCTCTTGGTGGGAACTACGACCCCAGTTTCGTAATCTGTTATAGGATGTCCTAACGCACCATAGTGCAAATTGTCGCATTCCACGTATGTCAATGTACCAACTCCCGCAGCATCGTTCTTGACCCAAAGCCCAATTTTATATGTGTTGCTTTCGCTATCTAAGGCGGGTACAAATTTTTTAGTAATCTCTTCTTTATTTCGTATGAGTGTTAATTCTACCGTCTCGCCATTATAATTATCATTAAAAATCGTTTTTAAATCATCAGCATCTGAAATTTTGATGCCATTTATTTTTGTAATAATATCGCCTTCTTTAAGCTCCGATCTTTCGAAAGTATTTACTGTCCCATTTTCTGTTAGTACAGAATTACTTCCTATTATTATTAATCCATCAACATTTATGGAAAAGCCGATTGGGGCGCCGCCCAAAAACACTTCTTTATCTTCTATTATATTTGCTTCAATTGTACGAATAGGAATAAAGCCAAACAATTTAAAAACTAGCGTTTTTATGCTAAATTTTTCTCCGCCAACTGTGACGCTTTTTTCGCCAATATTAGCAACGATATTTTTACCAAATGTTTGGTCAGCATTGATATCTTCCACATCAGAATAACTCATGGGCAGGACGTCGGGCAAAGAGTAAATATTTAAAAATTCGATGTTAAGGCATAAAATTAAAAGAGATAACGAAAATATCCCCAAAAATACCCCAAGTGCAATTCTTTTTTTCATTTATCCCCCATGCTAATATTGATTAGTTTGTGAGGATTTGATATGGATTATTCTTATAATTCTTTTTTTATTTCTGCATTTTGCTTGAACATTTCGCTTGCTAGCAATATGCGGCTTTCGTCTATTTTGCCGTAAGATAGCAATGCGAGTTCTTCTGCGATTTTATCTTGTGGCAACATTGCAATTTGTGTTTCTGTTCTATCTCCAATTTGTTTCTTTGAGACGTAGTAGAAGCAATCTCCCATACTTGCGACTTGTGCGAGGTGCGTGATACATATTATCTGATATTGCTTTGATAGTTTTGCTATCTTTAATGCGACGGCATTTGCTGTTTGTCCGCTTATTCCAGCGTCTACTTCATCAAAGATCAATGTTTCTGATCCACCAACTTCTGCAATGACATTTTTAAATATCAACATAAAACGAGTCATTTCACCGCCTGAGATAGTCCTTGCGAGCGGTTTTAACTCCTCTCCAAAGTTTGCCGAGAATAAGAATTCTACATCTTCTAAGCAATTTAAGTTATAGCTTGATAATTCAAAAATTGAATTAGTTAGTGGGAAAAATTTGATTTTAAATTTTGCTTTTGGAATGCCTACTTCTGCTAAACCACTTTCAATTTTTTTCTCAATTTCTTGTGCATGACCCTTTCTAATTTCACTTAATAATGTAATGTTTTTAAGCGTTTTTTCTAATAAATTTTTCTTTTCTTCTTCTTTATTTTTAAGAAGAATTTCAGCATTTTCTAACTTATCAAGTTCAATGTTTGCATTCTCTAAAAAGGCTTTAACATTTTCCAACGTCCCGCCGTATTTTTTCTTCAAGTTATCTAATTTATCTCTGCGTTCAATGAGCCTATCAAGCGCGTTTTCGTCAAAATTATATTCTTCTCCAAGAGAATAAAGCGTTTCACTTATATCTTCTAAATCAAGAGATAAACTGCTTAACCTCTGGTGAATTTTAGATATCTTTTCATCATAATTTTCTATATTTGAAAGGGCCCTTACAGCAGATTTAATTAAATCTACCCCACTTTGCTCGTCACTAAGTGCTGAATTTGCAGTCGAAAGATTTGATAAAATCTTTTCCGAATTTGATAATTTTGTTAAAGTTTGTGCAATCTCCTCATCTTCGTTCGGCTGTATATTTGACTGTTCAATTTCTGTTATTTGGAATTTAAGCATATCAATTTGCCTTTCTCTATTTGCTTGAGACCCGCCAAATTCTTTTATTTCTTTATTGATTCGATTCAATTCTTCTATTTGTCTTTCAATTTTTTCTTTTATCTCTTTGAGTTCAAATGGCTTGTATGAATCTAAAATTGCAAGGTGATTTTTTTGTTTTAAAAGAGCGACGCTTTCGTTTTGACTGTAAGCGTCGACCAATGCAGAGCCCAATTCTTTCAGCATTGAAATAGACGCTAGTTCTCCGTTTATTCTAACATCGCCTTTGCCCGATTGAGAGCATGTTCTAGTCAATAAAATTTCTTCGCCTGCATCTATTGCGAAATTTTGTAATAAATTAAGAACGGTATTATTTTGTGTTGAAAATTTTGCTGTAACTTTCATCATTTCTTCGCCAGCGCGGATTAAAGTTTTATCTGCTTTATCTCCAAGCACAAAGTTAAGGGCATCAATAATGATGCTCTTTCCCGCTCCAGTTTCGCCCAAAATAACATTAAAACCTCTCGAGAAATCAATCTCGAGATTTTTTATCAAAGCAACATTGTTTATCTTTAAGAGTTCTAACATCTTTTATCCTTAGTTTGTTTAATTTTATATGTAGTTATCGGGTAAATCATTTTCAAACAAAACAACATCTCCGCGTTTCGCTAATTTCTTTAATTGCAATTTTGCTTCAATTATTGTATTTGCAAAAAAAATCTTTTCTTCTGGGAAATTTTCAGAAATTAATCCTTCTTGAATTGCTTCGTTATTTGTTTTGTTAACGATAATAACATAGTCTGCAACTTTTGCAATATTTTTTCCAAAATTTACATTTTCTTTCCTTTCCAAAGTTCCAAGTTCAACCAGGCCCGGCGTAACGATTATTTTCTGTTCACTTTCAAATAGTTTTAATACTTCTAATGCACACCTTGAACCCTCTACGTTGGAATTATAAGCATCATCAAGAACAATCAAGCCTCTCTCTTTTTTAAGTTCTAGGCGGTGATTTATAGGCTTTAATTTAGAAATGCCTATTCTAATTTGTTCTAATGTAAGGCCTAAATTATATGCCAAAGCTGAGCACATAAGTATATTTTCGACATTATGTTCTCCTAGAAGTTTTGTCTGGCATTCAATCTCCTTTCCTTCCACTACTAAGGTAAATGTTGTCCCGCTATTAGTGATTTTAGCATTTTTTACGTGAGCGTACGCACTAGTGTCATTTGTGTTAACAATCTTCTTGTTTATTTCGCATGCCTTATACAATTCACAGCATTTTTCATTGTTTCCATTAAAAATTGCCAACCCATTTTCTTTTGGAAGGGCTTTTATTAATTCATTTTTAGTTTTCTTAATATTATCTAATGTTCCAAATGTTGCCAAATGCTGACTACCAACGGATGTTAAAATTCCATATTGTGGATGAATTATATCACAAAGATATTTTATATCTCCCACTTGTTTTGCTCCCATCTCTGTAATCAAAACATCATGATTTGGCTTTAGATAATCCAAAATAACTTTTGTAAGACCCATAGGTGTATTAAAACTATGTGGTGTAATACAAACTGAATAGTTTTGCGATAAGATTGTATTTAAGATATATTTTGTACTTGTTTTACCATAACTTCCAGTAATTCCAATTTTTATTAAATCAGGATACTTTTTCAATTTATGTTTTGCCCAAGAAATATATCTTTTGTAATTCAAATTTTCAAAAGGTACAAGGATGAAATGTGCAAGAGGAACCATTATTGGCAATAGCAAAGGTGTTATTGCAATACTTGAAAAACGTACAACAGGTATGAATTCGGTTGATAGATAAATTAGAAGAAATGTGAATCCGGCCATCAATAAGCCTAAAACTATACAAAGTCGTGTCATTCTGTATGTTTGTACTAGCGGTGTTTTTTGAGGGACATGGTACATATTGACGATAAAAAGCAACGTAAAATAGAAATAAAATACTAAGCCCAAATATGCTAAATATGAATTTTCGCCAGTATAGGTGTCGAACAATGCAACGGTAACAAGCATGTATGCCAAACTCATAAAAGAAAGCATTGCGATTCTGTCAATATATTTTGCGTGTGTATCTTTTAGCCATACTCTATAACCTTGAATTTTATATCCTGAAAGTTGCAAAACATGTAAAAATTTATAACCACAAAAACAAAGCATCACCCCATTCGATACTGAAAGTGTAATTGCTATGAATAAGTTTGGGTTTCCTAAATCGAAAAATGGCATATAGTCCTCTTTTATACAATTTATTTAAAATAAGTATACATCATTTGCATAAAAACATAAAACATTTTTAATAAATAAAACTATATATCTATATGATTTTATCACCATAATTGATTTTGATAATTATTCTCATGAAATGAATGTCTCAATTTGTGGAATTATTTGATTTATGTCATACAAATAGGTAAAATGTGTGCCATGTTTTATGATAATTAAGCGACTATTCTTTATTTTTTTATTAAGTATTTTGCCCATGTACAAGGG
>CAYJAO010000049.1:0-5316 GCA_964368355.1 uncultured Lachnospiraceae bacterium
AACTATTACAATCGATAGTTTGGCTATAGCTGAGCTTTCAAGCTCAAGCAGTAATTTATTAGCCTATGCAACGACAGTTTATGTCAAAAATACAATAACGACCGTTGGGACATATATTACAACCAGTTTTGAAACAACGACAAGTGATAAAGCAGGATACGTAAAATACATTAAAATTAACACATAATTATTCATAAAAAGTTAGTAAAAACTGTTGACACTTCGGGCTTAGTATGCTATGCTGTAATAGCATCCTAAGTTTCGGGGTGTTTTTTTAAGAGAAACAAAATTTATTAAAAGGAAATAATAAATATGGCAAAGAAAAATTTAGCAAGAACACACATCACACTCGCTTGTACGGAATGCAAAGAGAGAAATTATGCAACTGTAAAAAATAAGAAAAATGACGCTGATAGAATTGAAATGAGCAAACACTGCCCTCGTTGCAATAAGCACACAACACACAAAGAAACCAAATAATTAAATAAAAGGGAAATTTTATGTCTAAAAAGAATAAGAAAAAAATCATTACAGCAGCAGGAAATACTGCAGTTGAACAAGATGCAGAACTTATAGTAGCCGAAAGTGAAACAACAGAAGTTGTTGAAGTTAAGCAATCAAAAAATGACGCAAAAGTTTCAAAAGATGCAGACAAAAAAGTAAAAAAAGGCAAAAAAGAAAAGAAACCAAGCCGTTTTGTTAGAAGAATGAAAGAAACTGGCTCAGAACTTAAAAAAGTGACATGGCCAACATTCCCAAAAGTTGTAAAACAAACGGGAGTTGTTTTAGCCATTGTTATCTTCTTTGGCTTAATTCTTTTTGCATTTGATTATATCTTAAAAATTGCATTTAAAGCATTAAATAATGTTGAAGTATCTGTAGCTGAAAAATGGATCGCTATCGGAGCGACAGCCGCAATAGTTGTAGCTGTTGTTGTGTCATTGATTATTTGGTTAGTCAAGAGAAAAAGGAAGGGCAACTAATATGGAAGAAAAAGAAATAATCAATGAAGAAAATAAAAATAATGGAGAAACATTAGAACAGACAATTGAAGGCAATGAAGTTAATCCTTACAGAGATAGTCCAGATTCAAAATGGTATGTTTTACACACATTCTCTGGATACGAGCAAGTAGCGAAAGACAATTTGGAAATAGTTGTTGAAAAGTTTGATCTTCAAAATCGTATTTTTGATATTATTATTCCTATGGAAGATGTCATTGAAGAAAAGAACGGGAAAAGAAAACTTGTATCTAAGAAAGTCATGCCATGTTATTTGCTTGTTAAAATGATATATGGCGATGATATGTGGCACAATATTACAAGAACTCGTGGAATTACTGGCTTTGTTGGCCCAAAAGGCAGACCACTTGCTTTAACAGAAGATGAGATAAGAAAGATGCATCTTGAAAGAGTTCGCGTTGATATCAAACTTGAAGTTGGAGATAGGGTCGAAGTCATAGACGGACCGCTTATGAACACAGTCGGAATAGTTATGAAAGTTGATGTTCCAAATACAAGAGCGAAAGTCAATGTTGAAATGTTTGGGCGTGAAACCCCTGTCGACCTTGATTTTACACAAGTTAGAAAAATTTAAGAAAAACGCTTGAATTCTAAAGAGAAAAGGTTATAATATAACCGATTTAAATCAGTATTTGCATCGCAAGGTGAAAATATATAAGAAACAGTGGGAGTTGTAATTATAGTCATGTTGCAACGCTAAAACCACAAAGGAGGTATGAAATGGCTAAAAAAATAAATGCAATTGTTAAACTTCAATTGCCAGCCGGTAAAGCCACACCTGGACCACCAGTAGGTTCCTCACTTGGACCTCATGGTATTAACATCGCTGGGTTTACTAAAGAATTTAATGAGAAGACGGCTTCTCAAGCAGGGTTAGTTATTCCTGTAGTTATCACAATCTATGCAGATAGATCGTTTGATTTCATATTGAAAACTCCACCTGCAGCAGTTTTAATCAAGAAAGCTATCAATCTTGAGACAGGATCTGCAAAACCAAACAAGACAAAAGTCGGGACAATCAAAAGAGATAAGATTAGAGAAATCGCTATTCTTAAAATGCCAGATCTTAACGCTTCAAGCGTTGAGCAAGCAATGAAAATGATTGAAGGCAGCGCAAGAAGTATGGGCGTTGTTGTTGAGGACTAGGAGTTATTATGAAAAGAGGAAAGAATTACGTAGCGTCTGCTAGCCAAATCGACAAAACAAAACAATATGAAATTGAAGAGGCAATCGAATTAACTATTGCAGGAGCAAAAGCCAAATTTGATGAATCGGTTGAAGCGCACTTCCGCCTTGGTGTTGATGGTAGAAATGCCGATCAACAGGTTAGAGGAGTTGTTGTCCTTCCACATGGAACGGGCAAGACTGTTAGAGTTTTAGTTATCGCAAAAGGTGACAAAGCTAAAGATGCTGAAGTGGCAGGAGCAGATTTTGTTGGCGCTGAAGATATGATTGATAAAATCATGAAAGAAAATTGGCTTGGATTCGACGTATGTATCACAACCCCAGATATGATGGGACTTGTTGGTCGTATTGCTAGGATTTTAGGACCAAAAGGTTTGATGCCAAACCCTAAGAGCGGGACAGTCACAATGGATGTTAAAAAGGCTATTGAAGATGTAAAAGCAGGTAAAGTTGAATACAGACTTGATAAAACAAACAACATTCATGTTACATTTGGTAAAGTAAGTTTTGGTAAAGAAAAACTTGTTGAAAACTTTGAAATTATTTTAAATGCAATCAACAAAGCAAAACCAGCATCAGCAAAAGGAACATATATTAAAAATGTTACTATTGCTACAACAATGGGGCCTGGCATAAAAGTTAGAGCATAACAAATTTGTATTATTTTATATTATTTACAAATACTAACTCCGAAAAAATATTTCGGAGTTTTTTATATGAAAGATAATAAAAAAAAGATTGAAGAGAGGCCAATACAAGGCAAAGAGCAAGTAAAAACTAAGAGAATTAGTACAGGGATGACAATTTCGCTGGTTGTTTCTATTGGGCTAATCTTAGTCATCACAATGTTGGTAGGGCAACTGTTATATGATAATGGAGAGCCTGCACCAAGCCAATTTTATGATAACACCAGCATAAACGGGGTTGATGTTTCAGCAATAAAAAAGGAAGAAGCAGTAAACATGATTTCTTCCAAATTATTGAGTGCTAAAGATGACATTTCAATAAAATTAATTTATAAAGATAAGGAGTGGATTCTATCTGGTAAAGATTTTGAAACAAACAGTAACATTTTCCCAATTGTAGAGCAAACTTTTCAAAAAGGGCGCAATGGCGCTGTCGCTGAACGAATTTCAACAGTAAGACGGGTTAAAGAAGATAAGATAAATATAGATGTTTCATATAGACACATCTTGGGTGGCTTTGACGATAGAATAGACAACATAATTAAAGAGATAAATGTAGAGCCTGTAAACCCACATGTTGTATTTGACCCTAGTGCAGAAACTGAAAGTGCAATGTTTACAATTTCAGAAGGGGTAAATGGTTATTGTGTAGACAAGGATTTATTGTATAAAAATATAGACGAAGCGCTGGCCCTATCTAAGAATATCATAGTAGAAGTCATCACAAATATACAGCCGTTTGAAAAGCCAACCAAAGATCTGCTAGCGAATACTAAATTACGCTCATCTTTTTCAACGGATTATTCTTCCAGCCAGGGAGGGAGAAAAAATAATGTTAATGTTGCGTTATCTAAATTTAATGGAATGGTCATAGAACCAAATAAAGAAATTAGTTTTAATGAAATAACGGGGGATAAAACCGCTGAAAATGGTTATCAAAAAGCAAAAATTATATTAAATGGCATATACGTGGAAGATTATGGCGGCGGTGCTTGCCAAGCATCAACAACTTTATATAATGCGCTTATTCTGTCTGATATGGAGATATTGGAGGCAAATCCTCACTCGATGCCAGTGTCATACGTACCTCTTGCTTTTGATGCTATGGTAAGCGAAGGTTATTCAGATTTAAGATTTAAAAACAATTTGGAATATCCTATATATATCAAGGCTTGGGGAGATGAAACAAGGGCATATGTAAACATATATGGGAAGCCTTTAAGTGAAGGCGAAGAAATAAAACGCAGGGCGGAATTTATTGAGGTGCTCCCACATGAAGGAGATATGATTGTGAAGGATGTCAACGGTGAGTACTCAAATAAAATTACTTATGCAGGAGAATATTTAAGAATTAAAAATCCGCAAGAAGGATATCATTCAAAGGCTTATATAGGCTATTACAAAGACGGTAAGCTTGTATCTGAAAAGTTAATCAGGGATGAGATTTACAAGCCGCAAAAAGGCATTGTGATGGAGGGAACGGAAACCCTTGGCGAAGGTATGGTCATACCAGAAAATGAAGTAAAAATTATTCCACCACAAGAGGGCTCACAACTCAATGGGAACACTGTAAAGAAAAAAATAGGCGAACAAAATCCAATAATGTATAATCCATAAAACAAAAAAAAGGTACGTTAAAGCGTATCTTTTTATTATATTTAATCAATAAATGGAAAGTGGGGCTTCATGCATATTTTTATATAATAATAGTAATATAAAAATACATCTCTAAATAATGCTCAGTTGTTTTATAAAGTCTAAATGCTCATTAATAATTTGTATTAAGAATTCGTAATTTTCAAAGCTGGGGACTAGTAATAATTTTTGCAGAAATTCCGCTTCGCTGTGCAATGCAAGTCGAACGCAAGAATAAAGATTGTTCAGTCGTCGAGGCTTCGTTATCTTTTCTGTTTTTTCTAGTTCAAATTGAGTACGCAAATCGGACATGTCTAACCCTGTTTGTTTTTCTAGACTTTCGAATATGCTATATAATTTTTTAGATCTGACATTGCGTTTTATGTAAGAGTAAAGCCAGTTTATAAAAGATATAGAGTAATTAATGTCATCCAATAACGCGACATCAATATTATGAAAAATTTCGTGTGAATTTTCTTCACGCTTTAGTTTTGCTGAATATTCTTTTGCCATTTTTGCAAAATCTTCTGGCGAAGAGATGATGCTGTCGTTATATTTCAAAAAGCCCCCTAAAAATGAGAGTAAAAATTAATCGTAAATTTATATGAAATATATTATGTTTTTGTGATAAAGATAAATGATTATATTAAAAACACGCAAAAACACCTAATTGCGCTTATTTTCATAAATAAATTAAAAAAAAGGGGGAGAATTTATGGAAATTTTTAAAACACACAATAGCAGGCTTACACCAACCTGTGTTAAAGAAACTTTGGAAAGAGCGCGTG